>NZ_JBNATZ010000041.1:0-15513 GCF_049701015.1 Desulfofundulus sp. | reverse complement strand
ACCGTGGCGATACCACCCAGCACTACATCCCACCTGGCGTACTTATAATCGTCTACCGTGAGGCCTTTTTCAATGACAGCCGACTGCATGTAAAATTGCATCCAGGGGGCTATGGTGGTCCCAATCATGCCTATGACCAGGCTTAAGTATTCTGTGTTGTGGTAGAAGCGCGGGTGTATCGTTGAGCGGTAGATCTGGTCCCAGTCCGGTTTGGTCATGAGCGCGGAAACTATATACAGCAATAAAAAGGCGCTGAACAGAAGAAAGATTTTTTCCGCTAACCTGTAGTTGCCCTTAACCACCAGAAACCACACAAAAAGGGCGGTGAGGGGTACCATTATATATTTGCTGAGACCGAAAATTTCCATGCTGCCCGCTACTCCGGCAAATTCTGCGGTGGTATTGCCAATATCCGCAATGAAGAGGCATACCAGGATGAAGAATGCGGTTTTTACGCCAAAACTCTCCCGGATAAGATCGGCCAGCCCCTTACCGGTAACAATGCCCATACGGGCGTTCATTTCTTGAATAATAACCAGAGCAATGAAAGAGGGGATCAAGGTCCAGACAAGGTTGTACCCGTAGTGTGCTCCGGCTACTGAGTAAGTGGTTATGCCACCTGCATCGTTATCCACGCTGCCGGTGATGATTCCCGGCCCGACTATGCTGAAGAAGAGTAAGAGCCGCAGCCACCAGTCTTTTTTTCTTGCCATAAATATCGCCTCTTCTCCTGGTTATCTACTCTTGAACGTCCTCATGAGCAGCAGGTAGGAAAACTTTTCAATATGATTCAGCCTGTTTTTACGGTCAGCAAGAAGTTTTTCAAGCACGTCGTCTACAGTGACAATGCCCAGCAACTTACCGCCGTCATCAACTACAGGTACGGCCAGCAGGTTGTATTTTACCGTGACGTTCAGTACTGTTTCATAGTCATCCTGTGGGTGCAGCGTTACTATATTCCGGCGTAAAATCTGTTCCAGAGGTGTATCTGGTGGAGCGACAATCAATTCCCGGAGTGAGAGCACGCCGAGCAGTTGTCCGGTTTCGTTGACCGCATAAACATAATAGATTGTTTCCGCCGATGGTGCCATTTCCCGCAAGCGGTCGATTGCCTGTTGCGCCGTCAGGGAAACCGGCAGGGCTACCTGTTCCGTGGTCATCAGTGAGCCTGCTGTCCCTTCCGGGTACTCCATCAGTTCTTTTAATTCGATAGCCTCCTGGGGCTGCATGAGTTTTAGTATCTCTGCACTCTTGCTCTGAGAAAGGTTACTCAATACATCCGCGGCTTCGTCCGGGGCCATGGCCTGAATAAGAGCGGTAGCCTCAGTCTCATCCATGGCTTCGAGCAGGTGGATTCTGGCTTCCGGGTTCATCTCGGCCAGTGTCTCAGCAGCCGTTTTATCATCCAGGTTTCGTAAAAGTGCCGCCTGTGCATGCCGGTTCAGATCTTCCATAATATCTGCGATGTCTGCGGGGTGCAGATGAGCCAGGTCTTTTCGCGAGATTACCAGCTGCAGGTTGGCCGTACGAGCTTCAAGCGGCTTGAAATGATGCCAGTCCAGGAGTTGTTCCGAAAACATCTCACTCAACCAGCGAAGTCCCAACCTGCGGATCAAACCCCGAAAACCGATGTCCACGGCGATCAGGTGGACCAGCAGGGTGTTTCCTTCCTTCTTCTGGCGCAGCTTGATGTCGTTGACCCGTACCACTTTGGCTCCCTGGACATCAACAATTTGCTTGTCCAGTAGCCAGCGGTTTACAAAAACTTCGTGGGGGGCGATAGGTCTGGTTTCGGTCTCTTTCAAACTCTTCTGCAGGACAATCCCCCGTGGCCCGATGCTGGATACCTGGTCGATTGAGATTATCTGCGTGCTTCTGGCATATTTGATCCCAACCACCTGTGGGTAGCCGGTATTCCAGTGGACAACCAGGTCACGGATCCGGCCTGTTGGATTACGATGATGGTCGTAGATTTTCTTACCAATTATTTCACTGATGTAGAATTCACGGGGTTCTTCCTCACCATTGATAGTGGGGGGGGCCGGGGTTTGAAGCACTGCTCAACACCTCCCCTTTATTTTTTGTACTTTTTAAATTAAAATAGACACCTGCAGGAGTATATAAAATATAAAACTCCGGCAAGGCACCAGTCCTGTTCCCGGAGTTCCAGCGCCTTCCCCACTCGTTTGAGCTTTGGCACTGCAAGCCTGGAGAAGAAAACTTCTCAGCCGCAATAGGTAAAACCTTGGGCCGGTAATACCTGTTGACCCGTTGGGGTCTCTCGACCTTTCCGGGCAGCGGCATGCGGACTCTGCAGAAGCCTCACCTAACGAGGAAGCGTTTTATGGTTTTAGCTGCAGATGCAAAAACTGTAAAACTACTGTACACTATGTTAATTTTAAAATGTCTGATTGTAATTTGTCAACATTGCAACCTGTTCATTTTCGGGTTGGTGTTATAATTTCTGTTGCGAATAGCGTTAACATAGATACCTTTACTTTCAGCGAGCCGTGCGGGGGTGTAAATCCGTGGGGGTCCATAATGTGAAGTATGTCGTCAGTGCTTGCCTGGCCGGTGAAGCGTGTGCCTATGACGGGCGGCCGCGTACATGTTCTGCTGTGGAAAGGCTGGTGCGGGAGGGCAGGGCAATACCCGTATGTCCCGAGTGTCTGGGCGGATTACCCGTGCCGCGGCCACCGGCCGAGATAAAGGACGGTACGGGAGGGGATGTGCTGGCAGGGCGTGCCAGGGTTGTGAATTGCGAGGGGCGTGACGTATCAGGTGCCTTTATTCATGGGGCACGGGCAACTCTGGAGATAGCCCGGAGACATGGCGTTCGTAATGCCATTTTAAAAGCCCGGAGTCCATCCTGCGGGTATGGCCGGGTTTATGACGGAACCTTCACCGGCACGTTGCGGCCGGGTTGCGGTGTCACTGCTGCCCTGTTGCAGGAGGCAGGTTTTCGAATTCTCACGGAAGAAGAGGTCCAGCATCTTGTTCTGTAGCTGGTTGAATATTACACCGGGAGTGTCGGGGACGCAAGACAATACGGGGAAGGTGATAATGGTGAGTTTTTTGCTCAAGTATGATCATCTAAGAAAAATCCTCGGGGAAATTGACAGTTGCCTCGTGGCCTTCTCCGGGGGGGTGGATAGTACCCTGCTGCTTAAAGTGGCCCATATGGTTCTGGGAGCAAAAAGGGTTCTGGCGGTTACAGTTGCTTCTGATATTTATCCTCCGGAAGAGATTGAGGAGGCGGCGGAACTGGCCCGTTCAATTGGTGTCGGGCACCTGGTTGTGGAAACAGAGGGTTTGGGTAACCCGGTATTTGCCACCAACCCTCCTGACAGGTGTTACCACTGTAAAAAAGAAATATATGCCAGGTTATGGGAAGAGGCCCGAATTCACGGTTTGAATAGCGTGCTGGACGGTGTGAATGCTGATGATGCGGCTGATTACCGGCCGGGCCTCAAAGCAGCAAAGGAAATGGATGTGCGTAGCCCTCTACAGGAAGCGGGTTTGACTAAAGAGGAGATCCGCGCACTGTCCCGCCATCTCGGGCTGCCCACAGCTGGCAAGGCAGCTTCTCCCTGCCTGGCTACAAGGTTCCCCTACGGCACGCCCATTACCAGGGAAGGATTGCTGCGGGTCGCCGAAGGGGAAAAGTTTTTGCGACAGCTGGGTATCCCGGAGCTTAGAGTCAGGGACCACGGCAACCTCGCCCGGATAGAGGTCCCGGAGAATTATTTTGCTCTCGTTATCCAGCGGTCCGGTGAAATAAATGACAAATTGAAGCAACTGGGGTATACCTACGTAACGCTGGATATAAAGGGTTTCCGGAGCGGGAGCATGAATGAGACCTTGAAACTGGAAGTCAATCAGCTCCAGCAGGTGGGCCAGCTGCGGGCATAATCCGCCGGAGTGGGATGGCCGGGGTTACGCTCGGTGTTTTTGAGCAGCTGGTAAAACCCTTCTATCACTTCCTCCAGTGGTCCGGTGTTTTTGAGTGTATTCAGCCATCTCTGGGGGATGGCCTCAAAGCCGTAATAGGTCCCGGCCAGCCCACCCGTAACTGTACCTGCTGTATCCGTGTCGTACCCGCGGTTGACTGCCGCAATCAGGGCATCCTCGAAACTTTCGGTGTGCAAAAAGCATTGCAGAGCTGCAGCCAGGGTGTCGAGGGCGCTACCACGGGGGACAACTTCAGGCGCCCCTTTCTGGATATGGCGGATGATATACCAGAAAAATTTGCTGGGCTGTATGCCTGCCTGGTTGCAGCAATGATCCGTCATCTCCAGGGCCCGGGTTACTGCTTCTCGCCGGCTTAAATGCCGTTGCGACCCCAGCAGGTAGATCAGCAGGTTGTAGAAAAGACAGCAGGCAGCTCCCTCCTGGCTGTAGTGGGTCATGTAAGCTATCTCCACCGACCATCTGGCCATGGCCGGGAGATTATGCCAGTAACCGAAACTTACCGGCAGGGTGCGCATCAGGCTGCCGTTGGAATCGAGTTTGTTCAGGGTCTGTGCGGTAAGGCGGGAAGCGTCGTGCCAGTTGCCGGTCCGCAGGAAATTTTGGAAGGACATTAAAGTGGTTTTTCCGATGTCCTTGGGCCTGGACTGGTACCAGCGGATGAAGCCGCGGCCGATTTCTTCAATGGGGGAAACGGGATTGGCCAGGATGCCCCGCGCTACCGCCATGGTCATCTGGGTATCATCGGTGTATTCCCCGGGTTCTAAATTCAGCCAGCCGCCGCCGACCATATCCTTCAGGATGCCGTACTTTTCGCGGATTTCACCGGCACTCATGAGTTCTACCGGGCCGCCCAGCGCATCACCCACTGCGGCACCGTAAAAGGCTCCCTTAATTATGTTTTTCACCGCAGTCACCTCCCGTAAAGATAACGGTAAACCTGGTAGTTCCAAAGTACTTTGCGGACAAATTCCCTGGTTTCGGCAAAAGGGATCTGGTCGAGTTTGCTTTTCTCACCTGTCCAGTGCCGTTGTTCCAGCCATTTTTGGACGTTCCCCTGCCCACCGTTGTAGGCGGCCAGAACCAGGATGGTGTCCCGGTCAAAAGTGCGGTACAGGTCTGCTAAATACCACGTACCAATACAAATGTTGAAATCCGGGTCATACAGCAGGTCCGGGTGGTAATAGGACAGGCCCATTTTCCTGGCTGCCCAGGTTCCGGTTTCCGGCATTACCTGCATTAATCCCCGGGCACCCCGGTGGGATGTGGCCCGGGGATTGAAATTGCTCTCGGTTTTTATCACTGCTGCTACCAGGTAGGGATCCAGACCGCGGCTTATGGCATACTCCATGACCGTTTTCCGGTAAGGGAATGGGTAGAGGAGCCGGCCCAGGTGGTTAATGTTGAGGACCACCAGCAGGGTTAAGATGGCGAGAAATAACCACACCTTGAAGCCTTTATTCGTCTTCAGGTGTAAAGACAAGTAATCATCACTCCAGCTCTAATTTGGAAGGATTCCGGTTTCACTTTCACTCCATGTACAAGCAATTCGCCCTCCAGCTGCGGGTTCCTGCCTGCGGCTCGCTTTCATTTCAACCCGGAGCACTATCCCGAGAAATTCCTTATAAACAATTATTATGTCCGGAAGCGGCCTGTCAGGTAAATTTACCCGGTTTTTTTTGGTAAAGGTGTTACCGTAATTTAAATAGCCCCAGCATAATGAGGATGCACCCCGGCAGGGCGGAAAACTGCCGCCCGAGAGCTGTGGCGCCAAACCCCCGGCCGGCCAGCAGACCTGCGTAAATGGTGACGAGAAGACCGGTACCGACTAAAAGCGTGGTAAGCATCAGGTCCAGACCCAGCATGGAAAGGGCGAAGCCAGCTCCGAATGAGTCCAGGGCGAGGCCCAGGCCCAGCAGGACGGCCTCTCCGGCAGAGATTACGCCCGAGTGATCCAGGTCGGCCCGGTGAGGTTCCCGCAGCACCTGGATGATCAGTGCCAGGGCTCGTATCCTTATTTGGAAAACTGGCCGGGGTTCCTCTCCCTTTGCCCCTTCCCTGAGAACTTGAAAGATTATCCGGAGTCCTATGAGAATTAAGATGATGCCGCCCAGGTGCCTGGCAAAGTCTACAGAGATGGTCCGGAGTAGCAGGTTGCCTGCAGACATGGAAAGGCTGATGGCCAATACCGACATGAGACTGATGATCACTGCGGAAGAGAAGGGTAGCCTGATGCCCTTTACTCCATAAGCCACCCCGGTACCGAAGGCATCCATGTTAAGAGCTAAAGCAAAGATGAGCGTGGTTAACAATTCCACTGACCAGTCCCTCCCCGGTGCTTCTTAATTCTTCTAACCATTTGTATGGAAGGACTGATCGAATGGTGATTTATACGCCCTGGTTACTTCTGGCACCCAGGGCAGTAATAAGTGCTCCGGTTGCCGGAGCGCAGGCGTTCGATGGGCCTGCCGCACCGCGTGCAGGGCTTGCCCTTTTGGCCGTAAACCCTTAGTTTTTCTTGAAAGGTACCGGCTCGTCCCATCCCGTCCACATAATCCCTCACACTGGTACCACGGCTGGAAATTGCCTCTTCCAGGACCGTCCGGATGGCCTCGAAAAGAGCTCTCACTTCCGGCGGTGTGAGGGTATTTGCCGTTCTTGACGGGTGCAGGCCCGCCCTATGGAGAACTTCATCCGAATAGATGTTGCCAAGACCGGCTATAAACGTTTGTTCCAGCAGGAGAGACTTTAAAGTTGTTCTCCGGGATTTTAATCCCTTCGCAAGGAAGTCCAGGGTGAATTCCCGGCTCAAAGGTTCCACACCCAGGTCTTTCAGGCCGCTAACAGCCTGCAGGTCCTTTTCCGGTACCAGCCAGAAGCGGCCGAACTGGCGCACATCTATGTAACGCAGCTGGTGGCCGTTGTCCAGGTAAAAAATCAGATGGGTATGTCTTGACCGGGGCTCTTCCGTGGCGGTGTAGATCAACTGGCCCGTCATGCGCAGGTGCACGACCAGCACCAGCCCGCGGGAAAGGGAGATTAAAAGGTACTTACCCCGGCGGTCCACGTCCAGGACCTTTTTGTCCACCACCAGGCGGCAAAATTCCTCCGGTGAGGGTCTCTGGATGATCTTGGGGAGGAAGATATCCGCGCCACAAATAGTGAGACCGGGCAATTTTTCTTTGATGGTGCGCTTGATTGTTTCCACTTCCGGTAATTCAGGCATTTCGCTTTCGCTCCCGATGTTTTTCTTTAGCCTATTTACCACTGTGCCGGGCTTAGCTGGTTTCCTATCCAGCTTTGTTCCAGTCAAGTCGCTATCTTCTGGAGCGGGGGAAAATCCTGGATACCTGGCTTTCGGGTGGCGGGTGGTAACCGCTAGATTTTCTTTACCTCGTACCAGTTTGGCCCCAGTTTCATGTCCACTACCAGCGGGACGTCCAGCACCAGTGCGTTTTCCATGTGCCGGCGGACCAGTTCGGAAACTTCCGCCAGCTCCCCGGCAGGCATGTCGAAGATCAATTCGTCGTGAACCTGGAGAATCATCTTTGTGGCCAGTCCCCGTTCCTTTAATTCCCGGTGGATGCGCACCATGGCCAGCTTGATGATGTCTGCGGCGCTGCCCTGGATGGGTGTGTTGATGGCGGTGCGTTCACCAAACATGCGGACGTTGCGGTTGGCGCTGAAGAGATCCGGCAGGTAGCGGCGCCGGTTTAGAAGGGTGGTGACGTAGCCCTTTTCCCGGGCCTGCTGGATGGTCCGCTCTATAAAGGCCTTCACTCCTGCGTAACGGGCGAAGTAGTTGTCGATATATTTCCGGGCCTCCTGGCGGGAAACGTTGATATCCCGTGCGAGGCCGAAATCGCTGATTCCATAAACGATCCCGAAATTGACAGCCTTGGCGCGACCCCGCATGCCGTCCGTCACTTCTGTAATAGCCACGCCGAAGACCTCGGCTGCCGTCCGGGTATGGATGTCCTGACCCTGGCGAAAGGCTTCCAGGAGGTTGGGGTCCCCGGACATGTGGGCCAGAATCCGCAGTTCGATCTGGGAGTAGTCGGCGGTCAGGATGAGGTTTCCCTCCCGGTGGGGGATGAAAACCCTTCTGATTTTACGCCCCTCCTCCATGCGGATGGGGATGTTCTGCAAGTTGGGGTCGGAGCTGGAGAGCCTTCCGGTTGCAGTTACCGTCTGGTGGAAGGTGGTGTGCAACCGTCCCGTTTCAGGATTGATCAGGGCAGCCAGTCCGTCAACATAGGTGGATTTTAATTTCACCAGCTGGCGGTATTCCAGCACTAAAGGGACAATAGGGTGGGCACCGGCCAGTTCCTCAAGGACGGAAGCGTCGGTGGAATAGCTCGTTTTGGTCTTTTTAACTACCGGCAGTTCCAGTTTCTCAAAAAGGATGTACCCCAGTTGCCGGGTGGAATTGATGTTGAACTCCTCCCCTGCCAGCTGGTAAATTTGTTCCGCCAGAGAATTGATTTTTATGGTCAAGTCCCGCGACATATTTTCCAGGCCTTGTCTGTCCACGGCTACCCCGGTCATTTCCATGTCGGCCAGCACGGTTACAAGGGGTAGCTCTGCTTCGTAGTACAACCTTTCCATTTCCGCCAGGCGGAGCTTTTCGGCCAGAAGTTCCGACAGGTGCCAGATGGCATCCGCCCGGGCTGCCAGGGCTTCTTCGCCTCCGGCAGGGAGCACAATTTTTAAATGCTCCAGGGCTAGGTCCGCCAGTTCCTGGTTGGCCGAGGCCGGGTTGAGCAGGTAGGCCGCCACCATAGTATCAAAAGCCATATTGCGCAGGGTGAGGCCGTGCTTTTGCAAAAGCCACAGGGCATTCTTACCGTCGTGGAGGAGTTTTTCTATACCGGGGTCGCGGATAATATCCGCCAGGGCCTCCAGGGCTGCCGGGCCGGTAACCGGGTGTACCGGGTCCAGGTAAAAGATTGAGAGATGGGATGCTTCCGCATTGTTTTGGGGAGTTCTGAAGGCCAGCGCAGCCGCCACCAGGCCGTCCTGGCGGCTGCCGCTCAGAGCCATGGCCACCCGGCCTGCGTGCCGGCATAATTCTACCAGGCGGGATAATTCTTCCCGGTTCGTGAGGTAACGGAAAGTCACCCGGTAGGTTTCTACTTCCCGGGCGGGCTGCCTGTCCCCGGCTCCTTCTTTCTCTCCCAGTTCCTCCCTGATAGTCCGGATTAAGGTTTTAAATTCCAGCCTGCTGAAAAGGGACAGCAACCGGTTGTAGTCCGGTCCCCGCCAGCGAAAAGCATCCAGGTCGATCTCCAGGGGTACCTTCCGCTCAATGGTGGCCAATTGTTTGGAGAGCAGGGCCTGTTCCCGGTACTGGCGTATTTTATCCCGGTGGCGGCCGGGCAGTGTTTCGGCCCGGCACACTACTTCTTCCAGGCTGCCATATTGATTAAGTAAGGACCTGGCCGTTTTGGGGCCGATTCCCGGTACCCCGGGAATGTTATCGGAAGGGTCCCCTGTGAGCCCTTTATAGTCCGGGAACTGGGCCGGGGTAATGCCAAAACGTTCCCACACCCGGCCTTCAGTATATTCTTCCAGTTCACTGATCCCCTTGCGGGTGAGGAATACCCTGGTCAGGCTCGAAACCAGCTGCAGGGCATCCTGGTCGCCGGTAATGATAATGCTGGAAATCCCGGCCTGTTCGGCCCGGGTGACCAGCGTACCGATAAGGTCGTCGGCTTCGTATCCCTCGCATTCCAGCACAGGGATGTTCATGGCTGTTAAAACTTCCTTGATCAGGGGCAACTGCGGCCGCAATTCGTCAGGGGTGGCAGGGCGGTGGGCCTTGTATTCCTTATAATGATCATGGCGAAAGGTAATCTTTCCCTTATCAAAGCAAACGGCTACCAGGTCTGGTTTAATCTCCTTGAGGACTTTAAAAAGCATGTTGGTGAAACCATAAACGGCGTTGGTTATAACACCCTGACTTGTGGCCAGGTGGGGTATGGCGTGGAAAGCCCGGTGCGCCAGGCTGTTGCCGTCCAGGATTAAAAACGTACCTGCCCGCAAGAGAAGCACCTTCCTTTTTTTTAATTATTTCACCGTGTAGATCAGCAATACCTTCCGAATAAAAATGTCGTTAATTTAAAACATCTCTTACGTTTTCTTTCAGGGGTCCCGGCAGGAGATTGGTCTGGTAGGGCGAATTACAACTTATGGATCGAAATGCTCTGGAGTGAGACGGTTTGCAAAGACGAGTAGTTCTTCTTGTACTGACCTTATTATTTTTTATACCCGTTTTCCCGGCCTGTGCGGGAGAAGACCTGGAAAGGGCGACGGCCAGGGTTTCAGAAGTGATGGACTATGTTTACCACTACCATATTGCCCGTCCCGGTCTCGACCAGCTGGTGGAAGGGGCTATTGATGGCCTCTTGGACAAACTTGGTGACCCTTATACGCAGTATTTTACCGCTGAGGAGCTGGATAATTTTACTGGCTCCCTGGAGGGAAACTTTGCCGGGATTGGGGTTGAGCTGGAAGGGTGGCCTCCTTACCCTCAGGTGGCCAGGGTTCTGCGGGATTCACCGGCGTACCGGGCTGGAATCAGGGAAAAAGATCTTATTATAAGAGTGAATGGGGAAGATACCGCCGGCATGACCCTTTCACAGGTGGCTGAGAAAATTCGCGGTCCTGCCGGTTCCCGGGTACAGCTTACCATCCGTCGCGAGGGGGTTCCCGATTTCAATCTGGAGCTTGTGCGGGAAGCAGTGAGCAATCCTTCGGTTGAGGGGGAAATACTCCCTGGAAATATCGGGTACGTTCGAGTACATTTCTTCGGTACCACAACGGCTGGAGAATTTGGTATGCTCATGCAGGAGTTCCGGGCCAGGGGAATCAAGGGGGTGATCCTGGACCTGCGTAACGATCCGGGGGGGTACTTGCAGGCTGCTGTTGACCTCGCCGGTTATTTCCTGCCGGCCGGCCGGGTGGTGGTGACCACGGTGGACCGGGACGGCCGGGAGGAAGTTTACCGTACCACAGGTAAATCTCCCGCCCTGGACCTGCCCCTGGCGGTCCTTGTTGACGATATGAGCGCCAGTTCCGCCGAAGTCCTGGCCGGCGCACTGAAGGACTACCGGCGGGCTGTGCTGGTGGGCAGCCGTACATATGGCAAGGGGGTTGTCCAGGCCGTTATTCCCCTGGAAACGGGTGGCGCGCTGAAATTAACCATTGCTCGTTACCTAACTCCTGCAGGGAAGTCGGTTGACGGCTGCGGTATTGAACCCGATCGCTGGGTTTCCACTCCGTCCCTGCAGCTGGTGGCTGCCCGGCAGGAATTGGAGCCCCGGTTGCCGCGTACAATGATTTTTAATCTTTCGGGGAGTGATGTGAGCATTAACGGGGAGAAGATAGGCGATCACCCGTTACTCCTGGTTCAGTCGGGTGAAATTTTCGTCCCCCTTCGATTTACGCTTGAAGCCCTGGGTTTCAGCGTTCACTGGCAGTACCGGGGGCACAGGATTTTAGCCCGTAACGGTAACCAGGAATTCATTCTGGACGGGGATATGAGAACGGCTACGATCTCGGGGCAAAGGGTACGGTTGGGGCCTCTCATGGCGAGGGGGGGAACTATCTACCTGCCGGTTTCCACTCTTTCCCGGTTGGGAGTTAAAGTTGAGAGGTATGGTGGAGAACTGAAAATGGAATTATTGCCGGACAAGCAGGAATAAGGCTGCACGTGTTGAATCATTTAGAATAAGCTAAAATAAACAGGAATTATTGCAGACCCCGCGGGCCGGTTTCACTGCCGGTAAAGGAGGTGTGATGGGATGGGTGACTATCTTTGCCCTTGCGGGAGCGGAAAGCCTTATCGTAATTGCTGTGGTGTCAGGGAAAAGGTAGTATTTTTGGAACAGTACAGGTGGCGGCGTGCCGGTCAGGAATTGCGTCGCAAACTGGGTGAATTTGCCGATAACCAGTGCTTTGCCCGGGAAGCGGTTAAGGCTCAGGAAAAGTACCTCAATTGTCTTGACCCCGAGCTGGTAGATCGTGATGACGAGTTTAACATGGAAAGATGCTTTGAATGGTTTATCTTCGATTACGTCCTCCCCGACGGGTTAAGCATCATTGAAACTTTCCGACAGAGTCCTGATCTCTCGGAAAGAGAGCAGGCCTTACTGGCAGACTGGGCCGCGGCGAGGGTTTCCCTTTATGAAGTACTGAAGGTTCTGCCTCGTAAAGGGGTTGTGTTACGCGATCTCCTTCAAAAAAAGGAACTAAGAGTACATGATATAAATGCAGCTGCCGAGCTTCAACCCGGGAGCATCCTGCTCATGCGGGTTTTGAAAGTGGGGGACGAATACGAGTTTTCCACCAGTGGTCTTGCTTTACCGGGCTTTTGCAAAGATGTCCTGCTGAAAAAATTGCGCCGGGACCTGCGCAATTATGCCCGGAAACGGAATGCTCCAACGAGGGAGGTGCTTGGTGATTACCTGAGGGAACGTTCTCATGTCATCAACGCCCTCGTGGTGGAGATGGGAATTAATTATACTCTGCCCCATTTAGTTGAGCATGGCGAAGAAAATGAGTATGTGCCGCCGGTCAATGACGACCTGTTTGACAGGATTTCTGCCAGGATTGCCCAGCAGATTACCGAGGCCGTGCTTGATGAGTATTACAACCGCTGGATAGATAAGCCTGTTCCGGCCCTGGAAGGAAAAACTCCCCGGGAGGCGTGTCGTACTGCCGAAGGCAGGGCCAGGCTGGAAGAGTTGTTTCGCGAACTGGAGCTGGTGGAAAGCTGCAGGGAATTAAAAGGAGAACCTCATTACGACCTGCAGAAGCTGCGCCGCAAGCTGGGGCTCTTACCGTCTGACGGGGACGTGGAGGAGGATGTGCGGGAACAGCAGGATTTTAAAAAGCCGGAGGACTACCAGTGGCCGACGGTAACCCACGCCGATGTGGCCCGGGGTGTGATGGAAGATCTCCAGGTCAGAGGTTATGGACCGGGTCAGGTCCAGGGAGCGTTGCATCTATGGCATGACTACTGTTCCAAGGTACAACCTTCATTCCGCAAGCCTGAATTATGGGTGGCGACGGTGGTTTACGCCATAGCGCGTCTTGAGTGTGACTATCGAATCAGCCAGCACGACCTGGCCAGGCAGTACGGGGTGGCTCCTTCAAGTATCTCGGCTAATTTCCGTGCCATGTGCCGGGCGCTGGATCTCGTGGCTTTCGACAAGCGCTATTCTACACGGAAGTCGCCGCTCGCCGGACTGAAAGATGCTGATCCGCTTCTGGCCCAGATACTGGAGAACCTGAAGTTATAACCTTGTTAAGTTGCATGATCGGGAAAAGGGCGGGTTTGGGACCCGCCCTTTTAAAGTGGAGGGATGCTCAGGTGGGTCTTTTTGCCTCTATGCTGGAAATAGTTGCCAGGTGGGTGGTCGGTTTTATTTCCGACCTGGGTTACTGGGGGATTGCCATCGGGATGGCCATCGAGAGTGCCAATATACCCCTGCCCAGCGAGGTTATCCTCCCCTTTGGCGGTTACCTCGTATCTACGGGCCGGTTGGATTTCTTCTGGGCGGCCATGGCCGGTACCATTGGCGGTACTGTGGGGTCGGTCATTTCTTATTTTTTCGGTCTCCGGGGCGGCCGTCCCTTTTTGTTGCGTTACGGACGCTACATTGGTATTTCCCACAGGCACTTCGAGCTGGCAGAGAGGTGGTTTTATCACTACGGTGAGGCAACAGTGTTCTTCACCCGGCTGATGCCCATTGTCCGCACCTTTATTTCCTTGCCGGCGGGAATTGCCGGCATGAACTTTCCCCGCTTCGTCCTTTACACTTTTTTAGGTTCGCTGCCCTGGTCTTTTTTCCTGACCTTCCTGGGTGTAAAAATGGGCCAGCACTGGCAGGATTTGAAATACTGGTTCCACCGTCTGGATCTCGTTGTGGCCTTCATACTGCTCGTGTCTGTGGTTTACCTGTGGCGAAAGTGGAAAAGCTGGTAAATTAACATGCTCTCTACAGCAGCCTTTTTTCAGGGCTGTTTTTTGCTCTCATAAAATTGCCGGCAGGTGAGGAAAAATAAAGGGGGGTGAAAGGAAGGGGTCGCTGTGAAACTGAAAACAGGTGTATTCTTTAAAACCATGACCGTCATCCGTTCTGTGCTGGTTTTAAGCATCACATTGTTTCTGTCGGGTGCTTTACTTTGCTCTTTTCCAGCAGTGGCAGGAGCAGCCCCACCTCCGGTTACTGCGGACGCTGCGGTCTTGATGGATGCCCGTTCAGGCCGGATCTTCTATGATAAAAATGGCCTCCAGAAGCGTGAACCCGCCAGCCTGACCAAGATTATGACGGCTATTATTGCTCTGGAGTATGGCCGCTTAAATGATGTGGTAACCGTGAGCCGCAATGCTGCAGCCGTGGGCATGGGTTCCATACTGGATTTGCGTACCGGCGAAAAAATCACCCTGGAAAACCTGCTGAAGGCGGCTCTTATCATGTCGGCCAACGACAGCACGGTAGCGATTGCCGAACATGTAGCCGGTTCCGAGGAAGATTTCATCAGGATGATGAATGCCAAGGCAATGGTCCTGGGAGCCCTGCATACCAGCTTTGCCAACACCAATGGGTACCATCACCCCCGGCATTACAGCTGTGCTCGCGATCTGGCGGTGATTACCCGGTACGCCCTTCAAAACCCCATTTTTAATCAAATTGTGAGCACGCGGGAGACAACCATCAGTTTCTGTGACTCCAAGCGCAAAGAAGCCATTTTTAATACCAACCGTCTTTTACGTGAAGGCAGTTACCCCGGTATTGATGGGGTCAAGACAGGTTCCACACCGCGGGCGGGCAACTGCCTGATTGCATCGGCTACCAGGGGAGACCGCCGGTTGATTGCAGTGGTGCTGAACAGTGCCAACCGCTACCGGGATGCTGTTACCCTTCTGGATTATGGCTTCAACGAAGTGGTACGGGTTGCCCTGGGTGAATCAGGAGAAGAGGTAGCCCGGCTGCCCGTGGCAGGTGGCCTGGACGGCACGGTCCCCGTTGTTGTTGCCACTCCCGTGGAGGTTGACCTGGCTCGTGATCAGCTTTCAGGGGTGCAAAGGGAAGTAAAGATGGTGCCGTCGCTTAACGCTCCCGTCAAGGCCGGACAGAAAGTGGGCGAAGTCATCTTTCGTTTAAAGGATGAAGAACTGGGCCGTTCTGCTCTGGTTGCGGCCAGGGACGTACCGAAAAAAGGGCTCTTCAGTCGCTGGCGAAAGCCGGTGGCCTGGTCGAGCGGTACCCTCTACTGGAGATAAAATAATCGAGTGGGACACTTTCCGGGGTACCCCTTGACATCCTCACGGGTTTACGTCATAATATAGTTGTTATAACGACGGGCGGGTAGTTCAGTGGGAGAACGTCTGCTTGACGCGCAGAAGGTCGTGGGTTCAATTCCCTCCCCGCCCACCAGTAAAATCAAGGCTTCCGGGCTGGTGCCCAGGAAGCCTTGTTTTTGTGCGCCCGGCATGGGCGTTAACTTGGTGGTGAAAGTCCACTGCAGGCGAGG
>NZ_JBNATZ010000040.1:0-15554 GCF_049701015.1 Desulfofundulus sp. | reverse complement strand
TTTATCGAAGGGGTATATACCCACATGGCTTGTGCTGACGAGCGGGACAAAACTTACACCCGCTGGCAGTTCGACCGCTTTAAAGAAGCTGTGGCCGGTATTGAAACCCGGGGTTTAACCATACCGGTTAAACATGTAGCCAACAGTGCCACTGTCCTGGATCTGCCGGAAATGCACCTCGATATGGTTCGGCCGGGGATTATATTATACGGCCTCTGGCCTTCTCCCGAAGTTCAGCGGGTGATCGATTTAAAACCTGCGATGCAGTTAAAGGCCAGGGTGGCTTATGTCAAGAAAGTGCCGGCAGGCACTTCCATCAGCTACGGTCGCAAGTTTACCACTAATGTTCCTTCTGTTATTGCCACTTTACCCCTTGGGTATGCTGACGGCTGGTCTCGTCTCCTATCCAATAAGGCCGAAATTTTAATTCACGGGCAGCGGGTCCCCGTGGTAGGCCGGGTGTGTATGGACCAGTGCATGGTGGACGTAACCCGGATTCCGGGGGTACAACCGGGTGACGAAGCAGTTCTCTTTGGAGTGCAGGGGGAGCAGTTCTTACCCGTTGAGGAAGTGGCTTCCCACATGGGTACCATTAATTATGAGATGGTTTGTCTGATCAGCAAACGTGTACCGCGTGTTTATCTCAATGATTGAAACAGGATGTACGAAAGGACCAGGACATCATGGTCGACGCAGGGTAGCGGGTTCCGCGGGGTGTTCCCGAAAAGTCCGATTTCAGGGCTTAAGCCTTGAGCTTTTCTACCAGTTCCTGATCGGGATTAACGGTCAGAGTACGCTGTCCGGTATACACAACGTAGCCGGGACGGGCTCCCCGGGGTTTGTGTACGTTCCTGCACAGAGTATAATCCACGGGTACATTTTGTGATTCTCTCGCCCGGCTGAAGTAAGCGGCCAGGGAAGCAGCTTCGGCCAGAGTGGTTTCCGGGACGGTCCGTCCCGCTGTGCGGATGAGTACGTGGGAACCCGGGATATCCCTGGTGTGCAGCCAGATGTCCCCGTCTTTGGCCAGGTGCAGTGTGAGGTAGTCGTTTTGCTTGTTGTTCCGTCCCACTAAAATGGTAAAGCCTTCGCTGGAAGTAAAGACAAGGGGCCGGGGTTTTTCCGGTTCCCTTTTCTTTTCCCTGCCTGCCGGCTTTAAGTAGCCCTGCTCCTCCAGCTCTTCCCTGATTTCCAGTAGTTCTGGTACGGTTGTAGTTTGAATGATGGCCGTTTCAATACCTTTTAAATATTCCAGGTCTCTTTTGGTTTGTTCCAACCGGTTTCCGGTTTTCTCCCTGGTCTGTTTGGCCTTGCTATATTTTTTAAAATATGCCTGGGCATTTTGTACCGGGTTTAACCGGGGATCGAGCGGAATGGTTACCATCTTTCTTTCCGGGTCGTAGAAATTTTCCAGGGTAACCTGGCTAAGACCTTTTTCCAGGCGGTAGAGGTTAGCCATCAGCAGTTCCCCAAAGATTCTATATTCTTCCGCCCGTTCAGCTTTGGCCAGGCTCTCCTCTTGCATGGAAAGCTTCTGTGATAGGCGGCCCATCTCCCGCCGGACAACAGTGAGCAGAGATTGTTTTTTACTTTGATAAGCCTGGTCTTCTTCCCTGGCCGTATAAAAAAGGTCGACCAGAGTGTTCATTTTGCCGTGCTGTCGTTTTAAAGGGTTAAAATGGGTTAGATCAAAGGCGGCAAATTCCCTGGGCCTGCCCTGTTCGTCCACTACCAGGGAAGGTTGGAATTCTCCCCGGGTGATAGCACCGGCCATGTCTTGAATTGCCTGCCATAAAGCCACTATTTCATATTCTCCGCAATGATCCAGGATCAGATCTTGAGCCAGTCGGGCTCGGTAAAGGATTTCCCGGGCCATCACCTGACTGATCCCATCCAGGGTCCGTTGCAAAGCAGTGGCTACGGCAGTTTCCAGGGGAGCCTCGAGTAGTGCGTGACGGAATTCCTCTTCTTTTAACTCAAGAGGATTAAGTTTATGCTGTTCCGGCGGGGGTATGTATTCCCGCCCGGGTAAAACCTCCCGGTAGCGGCTGACGGCGTAGGTATAACGCTTGATGGCGTCGATAATTTGCTTTGTATCCGGGTTGACAAGCATAATGTTGCTATGCCGCCCCATGATTTCACATATCAATTCCTTGATGCATGGTTCGCCGAATTCGTTGTAGCTCTGAAGCTGGAAAACCAGTACACGGTCCAATCCCCGCTGGTGGATTCCCCGGATGCGGCTCCCCTCCAGGTGTTTGCGCAGGACCATGCAGAAAACCGGTGGGAATTGGGGGTTTCCCTTTGTTTTTCCGGTTAAGTGTACCCGGGCGTTTTCCGGGTGAGCGGAAAGCAGCAGGCGGGATCGGGTGCCCTGGTGATGGATGAGTAAATTTATCTCCAGGGGACCCGGCTGGTATATTCTTTCAATGCGACCTCCAAGCAGTTCGTCTTCTAACTCTTTGCGTATGGCTGCCATTACCAGTCCGTCAAAAGGCATGGGCGATTTCCTTTCCAGGCAGACGCTTTTAGAATAATGCTTGCAAACAGTTTATCATCTACCTCCGGTGGTATGCAAGGTATGGTTCCATTCAGCCAGATGGAATGGCTGGCCTCTTTTGATAGTTTTGATAGTTTTTGAAAAGTGAATCCTGCTAACCAGGGTGTTATTTTCCCAAAGGAATTCGCATATGTTTAATGGGACAAACCGCAATGGTAGGGGTGAGGGCTAATGCCGGAACAGTGGTATTCATTGACTGGCGAAGAAGTGGCGGCGGTGTTTCAGTCCGACCCGCACAAGGGTTTGGATGAGAGGGAGGTCAGGGAGAGAGTAGCTCGCTTTGGTCCCAATGAACTGGCCAAGGCACCGCGAGTACCTTTATGGCGGAAGTTCATGGAGCAATTTAAGGATTTTATGGTTTTGATCTTGCTGGCAGCTACAGTAATCTCCGGCTTTTTAGGCGAATTTGTGGACGCGGCCACCATTATGATTATTGTGATCATAAATGCAATTCTGGGTTGTATTCAGGAGTACCGGGCCGAACGCTCCATGGAAGCTTTAAAAGAACTTACCGCCCCCGAGGCCCGGGTAATCCGTGGGGGTGTGGAACAAAAAATTCCAGCTGCAACACTGGTACCAGGGGATGTGGTTTTGCTGGAAGCCGGGGATCGGGTCCCAGCAGACCTGAGGCTACTGGAGGCGGTAAACCTGGAAATAGAAGAGTCTGCGCTTACCGGTGAATCCGCCCCCGTTAGAAAAGGAGTAGAACCCATTTCAGGCAGGGTTACCCCTGGGGATGCACGTAACATGGCTTACCTGGGGACAGTAGTAACCCGTGGCCGGGGCAGGGGGATAGTGGTGGCTACCGGAATGGCTACTGAAATGGGTCGTATTGCCGGGTTAATTCAGGATGCAGGTAGTGAGGAAACCCCCCTGCAGCGCCGGTTGGCCCAGTTGGGACGGGGACTTGTGGCTTTTTGCCTGTTGATTTGTGCTCTGGTTGTGGCGGTGGGTATCTACCGTGGTGAGCCGGCCTATCAGATGTTTCTGGCGGGAGTAAGTCTGGCTGTGGCGGCCATTCCCGAAGGATTGCCTGCCATTGTTACAGTTGCTCTTGCTATTGGAGTGCAGCGCATGATTCGACGGAAGGCCATTATTCGCAAATTGCCTGCGGTAGAGACCCTGGGCTGCGCTACGGTGATTTGTTCCGATAAGACCGGTACCCTGACTCAGAATGAGATGATGGTACGGCGGGCACTGGTTGGGCAGGTCCCTCTGGAATTTACTGGTGAAGGGTATGATCCAAAGGGTGAGATCATTACCTCGCTTTCTCCTCATTCTGAGGAACTTCAGCTGTTTTTCAAGATTGCCGCGCTCTGCAATAATGCAGTGCTTACGCGCAGCGGAATTTCCATAGGGGGGTTATTCAGGAGTTTGGCCCGCCGTGAATCCCCTGTCTGGTCCATTAACGGTGATCCTACTGAAGGTGCATTGCTGGTCATGGCAGCCAAGGGAGGATTCTGGCGTGAAGAATTGGAGCGCCGGGAGCAGAGGGTTATGGAATTTCCATTTGATTCCGAGCGCAAGCGCATGTCAGTGGTGTACAGGCAACCAGACGGGAACCTGTTTGCCTATGTCAAAGGAGCCCCTGATGTGGTACTTGAACTCTGTACCCATCAATACCGTCAGGGGCGTATAGTTCCTTTAACGTCACGTCAACGGGAAGAAATTTTAAGACAGAATGCCGCCATGGCATCCGATGCTTTGCGTGTACTGGCCTTCGCCTGGCGCAGGTTGGGGACAGGATCTGCAGAGGGGTTGACGGAAGCGGAGGTGGAACAAAATCTCGTTTTTGTAGGCCTGGCGGGGATGATCGATCCTCCCCGGCCAGCAGCAGTGATGGCTGTACAGCGCTGCCGTAGGGCAGGAATCAAAGTGGTGATGATTACGGGTGATCACCGTCTAACTGCTGAGGCAGTGGCCAGGGAACTGGGTCTATTAGGGAGACAGGGGCGCATTTTAACGGGAAGCGAACTGGACCAGCTGGACGATGACCAGTTGGTGCGGATTGTTGGGGAGGTCGCTGTATTCGCAAGGGTATCGCCCCGGCACAAACTGCGCATTGTCCGGGCACTAAAGCGGGCGGGCCATGTGGTGGCCATGACGGGAGATGGTATTAATGATGCTCCGGCCATTAAAGAAGCGGATATTGGTATTGCCATGGGGATGACAGGGACGGATGTGACCAAAGAAGCCTCCTCCATGGTTTTGGCCGATGATAATTTTACCACCATTGTAGCTGCCGTGGAGGAGGGGCGGGGTATTTATGATAATATTCGCAAGTTCATCCGTTACCTTCTTTCCTGCAATGTAGGAGAAGTACTGGTCATGTTCTTTGCTGTGCTGGCTGGACTGCCGCTACCCCTTCTACCCATTCAGATATTATGGATGAATCTGGTTACAGACGGGTTGCCGGCCATGGCCCTGGGTGTAGATCCGCCTGATCCAGACATCATGTACAGGCCGCCCCGGCACCCCCGGGAGAGTATTTTTGCACATGGCCTGGCCTGGCGTATCCTGGGTAGCGGACTGGCGATAGGAATGGGTACATTGATCGTTTTTGCGGGTATTTACGCCCTGGGTCGCGGTCACCTGGATCTGGCCAGAACCATGGCCTTTAACACTCTGGTCTTTTCCCAGCTGTTTTTTGTCTTTACCTGCCGTTCTGAACACCATACAGTCTGGGAAGTGGGGATGTTCTCCAATCCCCACCTGCTCGTAGCAGTGCTCTGTTCTATACTTTTACAACTGGCGGTTACTTATGTACCCTGTTTGCAACCGGTGTTTCACACCGTTCCTCTGGATTTCCTGCACTGGCTGGTTGTTATTATGGTCTCCCTGGCCCCTCCTCTTTTGAATACTGTTTTCAGGCACCTGCAGTTGCGGGTCAGGGAAAAAATAATGTATCTTAAAGTTTAAGCCGATTTTGGAACTTTTGCAGGAGAAATTGCAGGAAAAATGCCGGGCAGCGCGAAGTATTAATTTTGTCCCTGACGGTTACAGGAAATACTACAATTCAGGGTTAGTGTCGTCACTCAAGTAGATGGACGGCGGCATCTTTAAGGAGGGCTTACCCACTTGCAGTTCTTCAAAGTACACGGTTTGGGAAACGATTTTATCCTCATTGACCTGATAAGGAATGAGGATTGGTCGGATGGGGTTGATTTATCAGAAACTGCCCGGCAGCTTTGTCACCGTAATTTTGGTATTGGGGCCGATGGCCTGGTGCTCGTCCGCAAGAGCTCTAGAGCCGATGCTTTTATGCAGATTATTAACGCTGATGGCAGCGAGGCGGAGATGTGCGGCAATGCTATACGCTGTGTAGCCAGATATCTCTACGAGCGGGGCGGAATAAAAAAAGAGGTATTGCGTGTTGAGACCAGGGCGGGTGTAATGGTGCTGCGGCTGGTACTGGAGGGCAGGCGGCTTGCTGCAGTAAGGGTGGATATGGGTATCCCCCGTTTACAACGGCAGGAAATACCCATGATTGGTCCACCGGGGCGTGTGCTGAATGAACCCCTGGTTCTGGAAGGACAAACCTTCCATATAACTGCTGTATCCATGGGTAATCCCCACTGTATACTTTTTGTCCCCGATGTGGAACAGGTCGACATTTACTATTTGGGGCCAAAACTCGAAAAGCATCCCCTTTTCCCACGGAAAACAAACGTGGAGTTTGTGCAGGTTTTAAACAGGGGCGAGGTAAGGGTACGGGTTTGGGAGCGGGGTGCAGGGCCTACCCTGGCCTGTGGCACCGGGGCCTGTGCTACCGTGGTGGCCGGGGTGTTAAACAATTACACCGACCGGGTGGTTAAGGTTCACTTACCCGGGGGAACACTTCTTATTGAATGGATGGAAGATGAACATTTGTATATGACCGGTCCAGCAGAGGAGGTTTTTTGCGGTCAGATTCCCTGCCTGGAATAGTGTTTTAAGGAGGTATCGATTGTGCGGTTCGAACAGGCACAGCGCATAAAAAACTTACCCCCGTATCTTTTCGCCCGTATTGAGCGGCTGATAGAGGAAAAAAAGGCTGCCGGGGTGGACATTATCAGTCTGGGGATAGGCGATCCGGACCAGCCCACCCCGGAACACATCATCGAGGAACTGATTAAGGAAGCGCGTAACCCGGCAAACCATCAGTACCCTTCTTCCGCAGGCATGCTCAGCTACCGTCAGACAGTGGCCGACTGGTATGCCAGACGTTTCGGAGTACACCTGGATCCCAGAACCGAAGTGGTTACCCTTATTGGTTCCAAAGAAGGGATTGCCCATATTTCCTGGTGCTATCTCAATCCCGGGGATACAGTGCTGGTGCCAGACCCGGGTTATCCTGTTTATGCAGGGGGAGCCATCCTGGCCGGGGCGGAGCCCTACTATATGCCCTTAAAAGCAGAGCGGGGATACCTCCCCGATTTGAGTGCCATTCCCACGGAAGTGGCCAGACGGGCTAAAATGATGTTTATCAATTATCCCAACAATCCTACAGGGGCAGTTGCAGATGAATCTTTCTTGGCCGAAGTGGTGGCCTTTGCCCGGGACTTTAATATCCTGGTCTGCCACGACGCTGCTTATTCGGAAATAACTTTTGATGGTTACCGGGCGCCAAGCTTTCTGCAAGTTCCCGGTGCCAAAGAGGTGGGGATTGAGTTTAGCTCCGTTTCCAAACCCTTTAATATGACAGGCTGGCGGATTGGCTGGGCTGCAGGCTGTGCGGAAGTAATCGAGGCTCTGGGACGCCTGAAGTCAAACCTGGATTCCGGACAGTTTCAGGCCATTCAGTATGCCGCCATGGCGGGATTAAACGGGCCGCGGGAGGTTATTGACCGGGTCAATGCTCTTTACCGCGAACGCCGGGACATCCTGGTGGATGGTTTGAACTCTTTGGGCTGGAGACTGGAGAAGCCAAAGGCTACCTTCTATGTTTGGGCCCCCGTTCCAGCGGGATATACCAGTGAATCGTTTGCTGAGATGGTTTTGGAAAAGGCTGCGGTGGTGATAACACCGGGTACCGGTTATGGTCCCAATGGAGCCGGTTATTTCCGGATGTCTCTTACTATCGACACCGCTCGTATAAAGGAAGCCGTAGAACGTATAAAGAAAAACCTCGGTTCAGTTAGGTTCTAAAAAACATCGTAGGAGTGATCAGGCTTGAAAATTGCTGACAGGGTTAAAAATATCAGTCCTTCGCCCACGCTGGCCATCGATGCCCGGGCCAAAAGAATGATTGCAGCCGGGGAAAAAGTAATTAATTTTGGTGCAGGGGAACCGGACTTCGATACTCCGGAGCACATAAAAGAAGCTGCTATAGCCGCTATAAAGAAAGGTATGACAAAATATACCCCGGTCGGCGGTACCATGGAGTTAAGGGAAGCCATAGTGCAAAAATTGGAGGCCGACAACGGATTGAAATATACGCCGGAGCAAATTGTAGTTTCCGCCGGAGCCAAGCATTCACTTTACAACGCCATGATGGTGCTGCTTCAGCCGGGTGATGAGGTAATCTTGCCGGCACCTTACTGGGTCAGTTATCTGGAGCAAATCAAACTGGCCGGTGCAGTGCCGGTAATCATCCAAACACGCCAGGAAAACGGGTTCAAGTTGACGCCGGAGGAACTTTTATCAGTGGTTAGTCCGCGTACCAGGATGGTCATTATTAATTCTCCTGGTAACCCTACCGGGGCAGTATATACCAGAGAAGAGTTGCTCGCGTTGGGAAAGGTGATTGAAGACCACGGGCTGGTAGTCATTTCAGATGAAATCTACGAAAAACTGATCTATAATGGTTGCGAACACGTGAGTATAGCTTCTTTAAGCCCGGCTTTAAAGGAGCTGACCGTAGTCATTAACGGGGTCTCCAAGGCTTACGCTATGACAGGATGGCGTATTGGTTATGCTGCCGCACCTGCGGATGTGGCCAGAGCTATGGTTGATTTACAAAGCCACTCTACTTCCAACCCCACCTCCATTGCCCAGGCAGCCAGTGTGGCTGCTCTGACGGGGACCCAGGAGCCCCTGAAGGAAATGGTGGCGGAGTTCCACCGGCGGCGGGATTACATGCTTCAGAGGTTGAACGCCATTCCGGGGATTCAATGTAACATTCCCAGTGGTGCCTTTTATGTTTTTCCATCCATGGCCAGCTATATTGGCCGCCGGTATAAAGGCAGGAACATTAGTGGAGCCAGCGATCTGGCCAGTCTTCTTCTGGATGAGTTCAAAGTGGCTGTGGTTCCCGGGGTGGCTTTTGGTGATGACCGCTGTTTCCGTCTTTCCTACGCTACCTCCATGGAAAACATTGTGGAAGGACTCAACCGTATTGAACGGTTTTTCTCGCAAGTGGATTAAGAGTTGCAGGTGCGCTGGTGCTGGTTGCGTATTGAGCGAAGGTCCTGTATTCAGTACGGGTTTGAATATTACGGGGAACGAGGGCTGTCGTTCCCCTTGCCTTAAGTAATTAATATGTTTTTAGAGAGGAGAAGGTTTTTTGCTTAAAAGCATGACCGGTTTTGGCCGGGGTGAATCATGCGGGCATGGTAAAAGATTCACGGTTGAACTCAAGTCTGTGAATCACCGGTTTTGTGAAGTTGTCCTGCGTTTCCCCCGGAGTATGGTTTCTCTGGAGGATCGAGCCAGGAGATTCATCCAATCTCGCATCTCTCGCGGGCGGATAGATGGTTATTTTTCCGTGGAGGAATGTGGTGAGCGAAGTCCAGTTGTAAAAGTTGACAAAGCCCTGGCTACATCGTATTATAAGGCAATGGAGGAATTAAAGGCTACTCTTGGATTAACAGATGCCGTCAGCATACAGCATCTGATTAATCTACCGGGACTGCTGGTGGTGGACGAACCTGCGGAAGATGATGATGCGTTGTGGCCTGTGGTTTCTGAGGCCCTGGAGCAGGCACTGGGCGGTTTGATGCAAATGCGTCTTGCGGAGGGCAGTCAGCTCAAGGCAGATTTAACCCGGCGCCTGAAGCGGGTTGAAGAACTCAACGAACAAATTAAGGCCAGGGCACCGCAGGTGGTTACGGAGTATCATAACCGCCTGACTCAGAGATTGCAGGAGTGGTTACGCAATGTACCACTGGATCAGACACGTCTGGCTACGGAGGTAGCCATTTTTGCCGAACGGGCCAGTATTGCAGAAGAAGTGGTGCGCCTGGCCAGTCATATAGTCCAGTTCCGGGAATTTCTGGACGAGGGTGGTCCCGTGGGTCGTAAACTGGATTTCCTGATCCAGGAGATGAACCGGGAGATTAATACCATTGCTTCTAAAGCCCCTGACCTTGAGATCAGCCGGGTGGTGGTGGAGGTAAAGAGCGAACTGGAGAAGATGCGAGAGCAGGTGCAGAATATCGAATAATTCCCGTGGCAGGGGGGAAAATGATGGAGATCAGATTAATAAATATTGGTTTTGGCAACATTGTCTCGGCAAATCGCATTGTAGCTATTGTCAGCCCTGAATCGGCACCCATCAAACGTATTATTAACGAGGCTCGTGATCAGGGCAAGCTCGTGGATGCCACTTACGGGAGGCGTACGCGGGCGGTAATTATTACCGATAGCGATCACGTAATTCTCTCTGCCGTACAGCCGGAAACGGTTGCCCATCGTCTGGTAGGCAAGGAGAGCACTCCTTCCCAAGCGGAAGAACGGTCGGATGAATAATCATGAAATCAGAAGGAATATTGATGGTACTGTCTGGCCCCTCCGGGGCTGGTAAGGGAACCGTTTGCCGTGCGTTGCTGGAAAAGCAACCGGGGATTCACCTTTCCATTTCCGCTACAACCAGGAAACCCCGGGCCGGTGAAGTGGACGGGGTTAATTACTTTTTTGTTTCCCGGGAAAAGTTCCAGCGGATGATCGATGCCGGGGAGTTGCTGGAGTGGGCAGAGATATACGGTAATTATTATGGTACGCCGCTAAAAAGCGTGGAGGAGAACCTGGCCAGGGGTGAGGATGTACTTCTGGAGATTGATGTTCAGGGTGGTCTGCAGGTAAAAAGGAAGTTTCCTTCAGCGGTGCTTGTTTTTCTCCTACCCCCTTCCCGGGCTGCATTGGTTGAACGCCTTACCGGTCGTGGTACTGATCCCATCGAGGAGATCCAAAGGCGGTTGCACTGGGCAAATACGGAATTGAAGTTCCTTTTCAGTTATGATTATATAGTCATTAACCGGAAGATTGAGGAAGCTGTTGCTACCCTTCAATCAATTCTTGTAGCCGAAAAATGCCGTCCTCAACGTATTAAACTGGATGAGAGCTGGGGGATAACTGGCTTGAAAGAGAATTCCTGGTGAGTGCGGGGGGTCGCCATGAATCAACCATCGTTAGACGAACTGATGAAAAAAGTTGATAGTCGCTACACGCTCGTGGTAGTAGTGGCAAAAAGAGCCAGAATGCTGACAGAAAGAGGGGAAGAAGATGGAAATGGTCCTGCTGTTAAGCCCGTTACCCAGGCATTGCATGAGATTGTACGTGGCCAAATCCGTTACCGCAGGACCAAACATGGAGTAAAATAGGGCAGGGGGCGAAAAGTATGCTTTCCGGGAGGTTCATCATCCTGGGCGTAACCGGGGGGATTGCTGCTTATAAAGCTGCGGAGCTGGCCAGTGCCTTAACCAGGGCCGGTGCCCTGGTGGATGTGGTTATGACGAAGGCGGCTCAAGAATTTGTGCAACCATTAACTTTTGCAACTCTTACCGGGCGACCGGTGCATACTGAATTGTTCGGCTCTTCTACCGGTGGGATTATTCCCCACATTGAGCTGGCGACCAGAGCCGAGCTCATTGTGGTCGCCCCGGCTACGGCCAATACCCTGGCCAAGCTGGCCCACGGTCACGCGGACGATCTTTTGAGCTCCCTGGTTTTAGCTGCCACCTGCCCTGTGCTGCTTTGCCCGGCCATGAATGCATACATGTATGCCCACCCGGCGGTACAGTCCAACTTGAAGCGGCTTTCTGAGATGGGTTACCATATTGTAGAACCTGATTCAGGTCGTCTTGCCTGTGGGGTGGAAGGTCGTGGTCGCATGCCTGACCCCGGGGTTATCATGGAGCACATCAAAACTCTTTTTCTTTCACCTGGTGACCTCCGTGGAGTAAAAGTGCTGGTTACAGCAGGGGGAACCAGGGAGCCCATCGATCCGGTGCGCTATATTTCCAACCGCAGTTCCGGTAAAATGGGCTATGCCCTGGCTGCGGCAGCTGGAATGCGTGGTGCTCAGGTTACCCTCATCTCTGCTCCCACCAGTTTGGATCCACCTCCTGGTGTGGAGGTGGTGTTTGTTGAAACTGCCAGGCAGATGTATCAAGCCGTAATGGAACACTTCTCCACTCAGGATGTGGTGATTAAAGCAGCAGCAGTGGCTGATTACCGTCCTAAAATTATAGAAGGTAAGAAGATAAAGAAAAGAGAAGACACTCTGATTCTTGAACTGGAAAGGAATCCGGATATCCTATTTGAGCTGGGGCAACGCAAAACACCGTATCAGACACTTGTTGGTTTTGCTGCCGAGACCGATGATATAGAAGCCAACGCCTTGGAGAAATTGCGAAGGAAAAACCTGGACCTGCTGGTTGCCAATGATGTTACTCAACCAGGGGCGGGATTTGGTACCGACACCAACATCGTAAAGTTGTTCTACCGTGACGGGCGCATCAAGTCTCTGCCGTTGATGGATAAAAAAGCACTGGCACACCGCATCCTGGATGTGGTCGTAGAGCTGCGTTCCCGGGTGGACGGCTAAAATTCTTACATTACCATAAGGTAAGGTATACCTGATTTCCCTCTTTGGTGGCTTTGATCAGTTCACAGTGGCGCAAAACTGCAAACTGTTTTTCCAGTTCCCACTGGGGCAGGTCAAAGACATTAGCCAGCTCTTCCCTGGTTACTTTCCCCTTTGTTTGGATGTATTCATAGATTCTTTTCTGGAGTGGAGTCAGACCGTCGGTACCTGTTTGCCCCAGCTGTTTCCTGATGGCTTTGGCACTGGCCACAGCTGCGGGATCGCATGGTTTAGGGGGTTGTAAAGCGGCGATATAGCAATCCTCACATAAGATCTGCCCGTAATAATCATAGCTATCTTGAGGTAACACTTCTTTCTGACACCTGTTGCATTTCAAAATAACCACCACCTTAATAGAAGTTGTCTGATATAGCCTCCTGGCGTGGGTAACATTTTACAATTTATCCAGGCCCTTTTGTAGTTTGACTAAAAGATGGATGAGGGTCTCCTTTTCCTCCCTGTTCAAGCAGGATATGGCACGATTAATTAGATCATTATACAGTGGTAAGACGCCGTGAAGAAGCTGGACAGCCCGGGGAGTAATTTGAGCCCGAATTACGCGACGATCTTTAGGATCAACAACGCGGATGACAAGCCCGTCCCTTTCCAGCCGGTCCACCAGGCCGGTTATATTAGCCCGACTGACCAGCATGCGTTGTCCGAGTTCGGAAAGAGGGAGGCCTTGTTCCCCGGCATGATACAGCTCCATCAAGGCGTTAAACTTGGGTTGGGAGAGGTTAAAATGGGCAAAGTGCCTGGCCAACAGGTCCTCCAGCAGGTCCATGGTACGACTGAGCTCAATTACGGTACGTATTGCCAGGTAACCTTCGTCTGGTGGCAAGAGTAATCCTCCTGAAAAGTTCTTGTACTCTAATTGTAAATATATTAAATACTTCCGTCAACAGTAAATGGTCCATTGAACTTCCCTTGTTGCACCACAGTCAGGACTTACCTGAATTATGGTTCTTGTAAAAGTATCTTTTTAACGTCCCGGGCAATAAAATATACCAGGGGGTGATACCATGTTATTCCAGCCCTGGTTTGTAATGCCTCACTGCCATCAGGGGTCCAGGTGGCGCCAGGTTGACAAAGTCGACATCCGGCTTGGTGAGCTCAACATGTGCATGACCCGTCGCACCAGGCTGGATGTACCGGCGGAATTTGCTGCCTTTATTCCAAGGGCTGAATTACGACGGCGTTATTACAGTGGTGGAGAGCTTATACAGGAGGATGAATTTATTTTAAACAGTATAACTATCACCCATGCTCCTCGTTTTCCCTCGGAAAAAGAGCGGCCGCCGGTACCGGGACCGCCAGCCGGAATGCTTGAGACAACTGAAGGAAGTGTGGAAACGAAAAAACCGTTGCTCTCCATAAACTGGCAGCCAGAAGGATCGAAAAAAGAGCTCCTGCCGGAGGTCTCTGTCCCGCCCCCCCGGGTTTGTGTACCCCGCCTGAAGTTTGGTAACAGGGAGAGATAAGGTTGCACGCAGAAGTACTGGTGTCCCTGGCTCTTCGTCAGGTGGACAAGGTTTTTCATTATAACGTGCCCCCTTCCCTGGCAGGGAGAGTGCACATTGGGAGCCGTGTGCTGGTACCCTTCGGCCGCCGTAAATTAGAGGGCTATGTGGTTGGCTTCAGTCCGGCACCGGACCCCGTGGATTTAAAGGATGTGGCTGCCCTGTTGGATGAAGGACCTCTATTCACTTCCCACCAGCTGGCCCTTGCCCGCTGGCTGGCGGCCTATTACCTTTGCCCTACAGTTAAAGCTTTGCGTACTATAATTTGGCCCCTTCTGCAAGTAAAGGGGCCGAAGAAAGTACGGGGATTGTGGCCGGTACCCGGTTCTGCTGCCCCAGATCCCCGGCGAGCACCAAAGAGTGCCGCGGTGTGGGGGGTTATTCAGGCACGCCCTGGCCTGTCCAGGCAAGAACTGGCCAGGGAGTCGGGCGTTTCTCCCCGGGTGGTGGATGCCATGATTGCCAGGGGATTCTTGCGAACCGAGGAGCGCATTGAGCCCCGTGACCCCTGTCAGAATCTTCCTTGTAAATGGGTGGACTCACCTGTCCTCAATGAGGAGCAGCTTCAAGCAGTCAACAAGATTATGGAAGCCCTGGATCAGAACAGCGGACGCAGGGTTTTTCTCCTTCACGGGGTGACGGGTAGCGGAAAAACTGAGGTCTACCTCCATGCCATTGCTGCTACGCTGGCCCGTGGCAAGCAGGCCATGATGCTGGTTCCTGAGATTGCACTTACTCCCCAGATGATTGATATTTTCAGGGGGCGTTTTGGCCGTCAGGTAGCTGTGCTACATAGCCGTCTTTCCGATGGGGAAAGATATGATGAATATCAGCGCCTTCGGACGGGGGAGGCCGGCGTGGTGTTGGGGGCACGTTCAGCCATTTTTGCCCCCCTGGAACGACCCGGTTTGATTATCCTGGATGAGGAACACGAACCCTCTTACAAGCAGGAGGAAAGCCCTCGCTATCATGCTCGGACTGTAGCCCTGCGTCTGGCGGGGTATTGTGGGGCAGTGGTGGTTCTGGGTAGTGCAACACCTTCCCTGGAATCATATAGCCAGGCTGTTGGCAGCGGGACGTACCACTTGCTGGAAATGCCCCGGCGGGTCGGCGAGCTGCCTCTGCCTTCCGTGCACGTTGTTGACTTGCGTCGCGAGCTGTACGAGGGAAATAAAGGCATTTTTTCCCGTGCTCTTCAAGATGCGATCACCTGGCGGTTATCTCGGCGGGAACAGGTGATCCTTTTTCTGAACCGGCGGGGTTATTCCACGCTGGTGGTTTGCAGGGAGTGCGGTCTGGTGCTTAAATGTCCGCACTGCGATATTTCCCTGACCTATCATGTAAGCGGGCGTTTACGTTGTCATTATTGCAACTATAATATACTGGCTCCCTCGCTGTGTCCCGGTTGCGGTAGCAGGCATGTCTCCTATCTGGGTATGGGTACCCAGAAGGTAGAACAGGAAGTCCGGCGACTGTTTCCCACTGCTCGTATCCTGCGATTGGATAGTGATACTGTGACACGGCGGGACGCCCACAGGGAGATAGTAAATAGTTTTCGTGAAGGTGAAGTGGATATCCTTATCGGTACCCAGATGGTGGCCAAGGGGCTGGATGTCCCCGGTGTAACGCTGGTTGGGGTGATCAATGCTGATATTTCCCTTCACATGCCGGATTTTCGCGCCAGTGAACG
>NZ_JBNATZ010000039.1:9287-15590 GCF_049701015.1 Desulfofundulus sp. | reverse complement strand
CAACTTTAAAAAATTTATCCGGGTCATTATGGTCACATAGAATATAAATTGAGCAGATTTTAATTTCCCCCGTTCCGGGACCTTTTATGCATGGCATCAAGGTAATTCTGCAAAATCACTACTGCTGCCATTTTGTCAATAACTTTCTTGCGTTTGGCACGGGAAACATCGGCAGCCAGCAAAATTCTTTCCGCACTGGCCGTACTGAGACGTTCGTCCCAGGTTTCCACGGGTAGTCCCAGTTGGGCACGGATCCGGCGGGTAAACTCAAGCACCTTTTGCCCCTGGATGCCCAGGGTCCCGTTCATGTTGCGGGGCAGTCCCACTACTATTAGCCCGACCTGGTAATCCTGAGCCAATTTCTTTAATTCCCCCATGACCTGTTCTTCCGGCCGGTCCCGGCGAACGACTCCCAGGCCTTGAGCCGTCCACCCCAGGGGATCGCTTACCGCCACCCCAATTGTTTTTTCACCCACGTCCAGTCCCAATATCCGCACCTGCAAAGTTGTGCCTCTCTTTCCTTTTTATAGAGAACCCCTTAGATTACTTTGATACAGAAATCAGGGCAAACGGTTCCACAGTACCCACATAAGCGGCAATTCAAAGGGTTAACCACCACCCGCCCACCCGCCAGGAACAGTGCCCCTGCTCCGCACCTTTCCACGCAGCGGCCGCAACCCCTGCACCAATCCTCGATGTGCAGACGGCGCTTTTGGCGCCTCACCTTTGTCCGGAGCCCGGGTGGAACCGGATACCCGCTGAAAACTGTCACGTTAAAATCTACTTCCGCCAGCGTCCGCATCCCCACGGCCACACTGGCCAGGTATGGAATATCAAGGACAAAAGCCAATGCCTCTTCTACCCTGGGTATGAGATGCCCTCCCCCCAGGGCCTTCATGCCATATATACCTTTGCCAAAACTGGCAGCCTCGGCAATGGCTGCCAGCATATCCTCCCTTGTTCCCCCCTGAATGCCAATCCCGGATATATTGATAATTGGATGTATGATATCAAATTCGGCTATGCGAGCCGCTGCCCGTACACCCTCCACACTGTGGGTGGAGATGCCGATAGCCCTTACCAGCCCTTCCTTTCTGGCCCTTATCAGATATTCCACCGCTTCCCAGTGCCCCCTGATGGTGAGGGCCGATTCCTGCTCGTGGAGGAGAAAAATATCGATATAATCACGGTGAAGGGCCCTCAAAGCTCCTTCCAGACTCTGTCTCATCCCCTCCCAGGTATACGCATAAGACTTGGAAGCAACCACCACTTCCCCCACCCAACCCCTTGTTGCTTCATAAATGTAGGGGTAGGTCTGATAACATTCGGCTGTATCAATAAAATTCACACCTGATTCCAGCGCCCGGCGTATCACCGCCGCCCCCCTGTCCACCGGGAGGGCGGCCTGCAGCGGGCCAACCGTAAGGGCACCGAAGCACAGGCGGGAAACTATGATACCAGTTTGCCCAAGCTCCCTGAATTCCAAAGAAACTTCATTCCCATCCCTTTATATGGTCTTGTGCATCCTTCAAATAACTTCGAACCAGCTCTTCCAGCAATTCGTCCCTTTCCAGACGCCTGATTTTGCTCCGGGCATTATTGTGGCTGGTAATATAAGCCGGATCCCCCGACAGTAAATAGCCTACAAGCTGGTTGATCGGATTGTATCCCTTCTCTTTCAACGCAGCATACACTGAAAGCAATATCTCTTTCGCCTGGTTGACTTCCTCTGCTTCAACCTTAAACATAACGGTATTTTCAGAAGTTTCCCTGGTCACACCCTCCAGACCCCCCTTTAAAAATATAACCCTGTGTGGGATCTATATTCGTTAGAGCTACCCTTTTTCCTCTATTGTCAAAAAACTGCAAGGACAAAAAAAGCGGGTCAAAAAGCCCGCTTAATTTTTGAGCTGTGCTGCAGCCACATTGTAAGCCTTCTGAAGCGCTTCCTGGAGCCTGGAAGCATCCCGGCCCCCCGCCTGAGCCATCTCCGGTCTCCCGCCACCTCCACCGCCCAGCATGGAAGCCACTTCCTTGATCAGCTTGCCGGCATGTAATCCCCTGGGCAACAGATCTTTTGTCACTGCTGCCACCAGGTTGACCCTCTCTCCCACCGGGCTGGCCAGGAGGATGACCGCCGAACCGAGCCGTTCCCGCAAAAGGTCTACCATTGCCCGCAGGCTTTCCATGTCGGGAGCACTTGTTCTGGCGGCCAGGAATTTGGCACCGTCCAGGTCTTTCACCTGCTCCAGCAGGCTCTGTACTTCGTAACGGGCCAGCCGGGCACGCAACCCTTCGCTTTCCCTTTCCAGCTCCTTAACTTCATTCACCAGGGATTCCACCCGGTGCACCACTTCCGCCTGAGTGGCCTTAACCAGGGACGCGATCCTGGCCAGCTGTTCCTCACGGGCACGGACATAACGCAGCGCTGCGGTACCGGTCACCGCTTCAACCCGGCGCAGCCCGGCACCGACACTGCTCTCGCTAATCAATTTAAAGAGCCCTATTTCAGCGGTGGATCTGACATGGGTACCGCCGCAAAGCTCGATGCTGAAGTCGCCCATCTTAACCACGCGGACCTGTTCTCCATATTTCTCGCCAAAGAGGGCAACCGCCCCCATGGCCCGGGCCTCTTCCAGGGAGGTAACGAAGGTTTGAACCGGAAGATTTTCAAGCACGGCCTGATTTACCATTTCCTCTATGCGGTGCAATTCTTCCCCGGACACCGCTGCATAATGGGTAAAGTCAAAGCGCAGCCGGTCCGGTTCCACTAAAGAACCGGCCTGATTAACGTGGGGACCGAGGACTTCCTTCAAGGCCCTGTGAAGGAGGTGGGTTGCCGAGTGATTGCGAGCCGTGTCCCGGCGGCGCTTACCGTCGACAACCACCAGTACGCTGTCATTTTTCTTGAAGACTCCGTTCTGAACCTTGCCCCGGTGTACAATGAATCCCTCAACGGGACGGTAAACCTCAAGGACCTGAACTTCCAGTTCAGGTGCGCTGACCAGGGCGTGATCGGACACCTGCCCCCCCGATTCGGCATAACAGGGAGTTACATCCAGGATGAACTCCACTTCCTCACCTGCAACCACCTTATCCACCGGCCGGCCTTCTCTGAGCAGGGCCAGGACTTTAGCCCTCGTTTCCAGGGTATCGTAACCCACAAAACGGGTTTCCCCCAGCTTATTCCGAAGTGCCTGATAAAAGGCATCCCTCTCGGAAAGGTATTCCGTTTCCTGGCGCGCCCGGCGGGCCCTCTCTCTCTGCTCTTCCATGGCCCGGGCAAAACCCTCTTCATCCACGGTCAGCCCTTCCTCGGCAGCCATTTCGCGGGTCAATTCCAGGGGAAAACCGTAGGTATCGTACAGGCGGAAGGCATCTTCGCCCCGGATGACCGGAGAACCCGCTGCTCTTGCCTCCTGAACCAGGCGGTTCAAGATTTCTGTACCCTGGGCCAGGGTCTCTCCGAAACGTTCTTCTTCACTACGAATTATTTTCAGCACATGCTCTTGATTGGCCGGTAACTCAGGATAAGCATCACCCATCTGTCTGATGACCGCCCCGGCTACCCGGTAAAGGAAAGGTTCGTTCAGTCCCAGCAGCCTTCCAAAACGTACCGCACGGCGTAAAAGACGCCGGAGCACATAACCGCGCCCCTCGTTGGAAGGCAGGGCCCCGTCGGAAATAGCAAAGGTTACCGCCCTGCAGTGATCAGCAATCACTTTCAGGGCCATATCGGTCCTGCTGTCGGCACCATACTTTACACCCGCCAGGCCGGCAGTATAATCCATGATTTCCCGGAAGAGGTCGGTATCGAAATTGCTTGGAACCCCCTGGAGCACGGAAGCCACCCGCTCCAAACCCATGCCTGTATCGATACCCTTGCTGTCCAGGGGTGCATAATTCCCTGCCTCGTCACGGAAAAATTGGATAAACACCAGGTTCCAGATTTCCAGGTAGCGGTCACAGTCACAACCCACCCCGCAACCGGGGGAACCACATCCCCGCTCTTCCCCCAGGTCAACATAGATCTCCGAGCAGGGGCCGCAGGGACCAACCCCGATTTCCCAGAAGTTTGTATCCTTGCCCATGCGTACAATGCGCTCTGGGGGGAGACCCACCTCGCGGTGCCAGATATTAAAGGCCTCATCATCATCAAGGTAAATGGTAACCCATAACTTTTCTTCCGGCAGTCCCAAAACCCGTGTGGTGAACTCCCAGGCCCAGGGGATGGCCTTTTCTTTAAAATAATCCCCAAAGGAGAAATTGCCCAGCATCTCAAAGAAGGTATGATGCCGGGCCGTACGGCCAACTGACTCAATATCCGGAGTGCGCAGGCACTTCTGACAGGTAGTTACCCTCCGAAAGTCCGGTTTGGCGGCACCAGTAAAATAGGGTTTGAAGGGAACCATTCCTGCAGCCGTCCACAACAGGCTGGGGTCATTAGCAGGTATTAAGGAAGCACTGGGCAGAATGCGGTGCCCCCTTGCCTCAAAAAATTTAAGAAATTTTTCCCTGATCTCCTTCCCGGTCACTATATTACCTCCCGTTTAAAAAGAAAAACCGCTCTCACCGGTGCAAGGAAAGTCCATCATATTTCGGAGTAATTATACAAAAAGTGCCTCTCCGGTGTCAAGGGACAGGCTTTGAACTTGCCGGGCCCGGGACAAATATGAACACCAAAAAAAAAGTGAGGAAATCCTCACTTTTAACGGATCATCTCACTAACTCTGCTGGTTACTCCCCGGAGCATCCTTCGCGTCCTGGAACCGGGTCGGACGCTCCGCACAATGCGGAAAAAATTTTTCTGCTCCGGTTTCTTCTGTGGGGGGCCCATAAGAATACCTATCATTGCTCCCAGTACACTGCCGGCAATGACACCGCGCCAGAATCCTATACGCACCGCCTTCACCCCCCTGGCTAAAAATTAAAGCAGGAACTCGTTATGCGGATCAAAGGCTACCAGACTGCCATCTTCAGCCAGTTCATAAATCTGGACACCTTCTTTACTGATGCGGTATTCCACGCAACAATCCCAGCAGTAATACTGGTCCTGGCCCACTTTCCCGGTAGCTTTACCACCACAAACCGGGCAATTCAAATAACTTCGCCTCCTGTATCATCCTTTACAACTGCATTATGCCCGGCCGGGGCAAAAAAAATACGCCGTCCCAGATCACCATTTATCGCACCAAACCCCTGAAACTGGCAATATTCAAACGTTTTTGGAAACGGAGCGCCTCCAGGCAATGACTCCTCCACCTACAACGTAATCCCCCAGGTAGTATACCACCGACTGTCCGGGGGTGATGGCCCGCTGGGGCCTGGCAAACCGGACCAGTACCCGGCCATCACTCATAGGACTGATCACTGCCGGTGCCGGATGGGAATTATATCGGATCTGCGCGGAGACATCCATTGGTCCGGCCAATTTTTCAATTAAGATGAAATTACTGTCCTCCGCTACGAGTTCATCCCCCAGAATGGCATCTTCAGGTCCCAGCACCACAGCATTACGTTCGGGGTCAATGTCCACCACATATAGTCTTTGACCGGCTGCTATACCCAATCCCCGGCGCTGACCGATGGTATAAAAAGGGATACCCCGGTGCATGCCGATAACGTTACCGTTAAGATCCAGGAATGGTCCCGGCTTAATTGCAGCCCCCGCTCGCTTTTTTAAAAAATCGTGGTAATTATTGTCAGGAATAAAGCAGATCTCCTGGCTTTCGGGCTTTTCCGCCACCGGCAGGTCCCTTTCGGCCGCCATGCGGCGCACCTGTTCCTTGGTATAATCTCCCAAAGGCATCAATGTATGCGCCAGCTGCTCCTGGGTCATGTTGTACAATACATAAGTCTGGTCCTTACGGGTATCGGCCGCCCGCCGCAAAACGTAACGATTCCGGCCCTCATCATACTCTATCCGGGCATAATGGCCCGTGGCTATATAACTGGCGCCCAGAGAACGGGCCTTTTGCAGCAGGCTCTCAAACTTGACATAGCGGTTGCATGCAATGCAGGGGTTGGGCGTCCGCCCCTTGAGGTATTCTGCACAAAAATAGTTTACCACTCTGTCCTCAAAAATATCGCGAAAGTTGAGCACATAGTAGGGAATGCCCAACCGGTGGGCCACCCGGCGGGCATCTTCAACGGCAGCCATGGAACAACAGCCCACATGTTCCCCGGCCACCTCGGTAACGCCAGGGTCCCAAATTTGCATGGTCACCCCGATTACTTCAAAACCCCTTTCAACCGGCCGGGATACGCTGTTCACCTTCCCGCAACATCATTGGTTCCCCCCTT
>NZ_JBNATZ010000039.1:0-9277 GCF_049701015.1 Desulfofundulus sp. | reverse complement strand
CGAACTGTCAACGCCGCCGCTCATGGCCACGATAACCCTGGGTTTCATATTTTCACCCGTTCTTTTTGCTCAGGTAATCCTGGATGGCCGCATGCAGAGCATCAGCAGCCAGGTTTGAACAATGCATTTTCTGGGGAGGCAGCCCGCCCAGAGCTTCGGCCACCTGCTTGTTGCTCACGCGCATGGCTTCTTCCAGGGTCTTCCCTTTAACCATTTCGGTTACCATGCTGCTGGTGGCAATGGCCGCCCCGCAACCAAAGGTTTTAAACTTGATGTCTTCTATGATATTATCTTTTACTTTAATATAAATTTTCATGATATCCCCGCACACCGGGTTACCCACCTGGCCCACACCATCGGCATCGGGAATTTCTCCCACGTTGCGAGGATTGGTAAAATGGTCCATTACTTTTTCGGAATACACCCCGGTACCCCCTCTCAAGCACGACAGGAATGACTGATCCGGCAACCGTTACACCGGTCGGAAAGGGCAAATTCCGTCTCCTGATCGAGAGGAGACATGGCCCGTAACCTTTGCACAATCGGCGGCATGACCTCCAGGAAGTAGTCGATATCTTCTTCCGTATTATCCCTGCCCAGAGTGATGCGGATGGAACCATGGGCCACCTCGTGAGGGATTCCCATGGCCAGCAAAACGTGGGACGGCTCCAGGGAACCGGAAGTACAGGCCGAGCCGCTGGAAGCGGCAATACCCTGCAGGTCCAGGCTTAACAGCATGGACTCGCCTTCAATAAATTCAAAACAGAAACTGGCATGATTGGGCAAACGTTTCGTTGGGTGACCCGTAAGACGCACGTGATCTATTTTTTCCGTCACCTCACGGATCAACCTATCCCGCAACCTGGTGAGGTAGGCCGCTTCCTGCTCCATATTGGCCATGGCCAGCTCCGCTGCCTTGCCCAGGCCGACAATACCCGGAGTGTTCTCCGTCCCCGCGCGGCGCAACCGTTCCTGTGCGCCACCATGGAAGAGAGTCTGTCTCCAGCGAGTGCCTTTACGGATATAAAGTGCACCAATGCCTTTGGGACCATAGATCTTATGCCCCGAGATGGTCAGCAGGTCCACGTTCAACTCGTCAACATTAACGGGAATTTTACCAAAACTCTGCACCGCATCGGTATGGAACAAAATACCTCTTTCCCTGGCCAAACGTCCTATTTCGGCAATGGGCATGATGGTACCCACTTCGTTGTTCGCATGCATGATGGTAATTAAAATGGTCTTGTCGGTAATGGCGGCAGCCACGTCTTCCACGCTTACCATGCCGTACTTGTCAACCGGCAATATGGTAACGGTGAACCCCTGTTTAGCGAGGGCTTTTACGGTGTTGAGGACGGCATGATGTTCTACAGCGGAAGTAATAATGTGGTTGCCGCGGTTACGGTTGGTATAGGCTACTCCATGAATGGCCATGTTATCGGCTTCCGTACCGCCGCTGGTAAAAACAATTTCGGAGGGATTGGCACCTATGGCCGCGGCTACCTTCTCCCTGGCTTCTTCCACCGCCTGCCGGGCCTTCTGGCCGAAGTAATGCAGGCTGGTCGGATTGCCGAAATTATCCTTTAAAAAGCGGCACATTTCCTCCACCACTTCAGGGTGGACAGGAGTGGTGGCACTGTGGTCAAAATAGACTCGACGAGTCATACAAGCATAGCCTCCTCCTCTGTGGTCAAAGCTCCCTTGTTTGATGGATCTTTTCGGCGTCGCGGCACATATCGGCCAGGCTGATGGAATCCAGCACCTCGGCGATACTATCCCGTACCCGGGCCCAAACAGTACGGCTGATGCAGTAGTCAGCCTGGTCGCATTCCTTCGGATCCACTTCTTTGACGCATTCCACCGGCGCAATGGGTCCCTCCAGGGCCCGGATTATATCCCCCACCTTAATCTTCTCCGGTTCCCGTGCCAGGATATACCCTCCCTGGGCTCCCCTGACACTCTTGACCAGACCGGCCTTACGGAGCCTGGCAATCAGCTGTTCCAGGTAGTGCTCGGAGAGGTTTTGTCTTTCGGCCACACTCTTCAAAGGTATGGGTTCCGTCCCGTAATGCTGAGCCAGATCGAACATGGCCTTTAGACCGTAATGCCCCCTGGTGGACAGGCGCAAATCGTCACCTCCCCCGGGTTATGAATCCATGTCCAAATCATACTAAATTAGTCGGATTTCCCGGTATGATTTTAACACATCCCATTCAGCAGTGTCAATAAAAACCGAGTAAAATGCTAAGAATTACTTTTCCTCACCCTGCCCGGAAGGCTCGTAAAATACCATACCCGCCAGTTCCGGGGGGAGGTACTGCTGGGGCACGTGGTGGCCGGGGTAATCGTGGGGGTACTTGTAGCCTTTTCCGTGGCCCAGCGCGGCAGCACCGGGATAACTGGCATCCCGGAGGTGTACGGGTACCGGGTGGGACCTCTCCTTCTCGACGACGGCCATGGCCCGGTCAATAGCCCGGATTACGGAATTGCTTTTCGGTGCCCTGGCTATGTATAGTGCGGCTTCCGCCATAATAATGCGGGCTTCCGGTAGTCCCACCCGCTCCACGGCCTGGGCCGCGGCAGTAGCCACAAGGAGAGCTCCGGGATCGGCCAGGCCCACATCCTCAGCCGCATGGATCATCATACGCCGGCAGATAAAGGCGGGATCTTCCCCGGCATAAATAAGTCGGGCCAGCCAGTAAACAGTAGCCTGGGGATCGGAACCCCGCATACTCTTGATGAAGGCAGAAACTACATCATAGTGTTCATCTTCCCGGTCGTATTTGAGTACCGGATTCCCCGAAGCCTGTTCAGCCACAACAAGGTCAATGCGCCGTATCCCCTGTTCGCCGGGAGGAGTGGTGAGCACTGCCATCTCTAAAAAATTCAGGGCCGCCCTGGCATCGCCGTTGGCCGTCCGGACGAAATGCCGCAATGCCTCAGGCTCAATCTCCACCCGGTACTCCCCAAGACCCCGGTCCTTATCAGCAAGCGCCCGCTGCAGAATGCGGTAAATGGCTTCATCGGACAGAGGTTCCAGGCGGAACAGCTGGGAGCGGCTTAAAAGGGGGCGGTTGACGGTAAACATGGGGTTCTCCGTGGTAGAACCGATCAGAGTAATTAAACCATTTTCCACCCAGGGGAGGAGGGCATCCTGCTGAGCCTTATTGAAGCGGTGAATTTCATCTATGAACAGGATTGTTTTCTGGCCGTAACAGGCACGCCGTTCCCTTGCCTCCTGAACCACCCGGCGGATATCGTTTACCCCGGCCATGACCGCGTTGAGACTCACAAAATGCGCCCGTGTCATGCGGGCGATAATGCGGGCCAGGGTGGTTTTGCCCGTCCCCGGAGGGCCCCAGAGGATGATTGAGCGCAGCAGGTCAGCTTCGATGGCCCGGCGCAAGGGTGTACCGGTACCCACCACGGCAGCCTGCTCTTCGAATTCGTCCAGGTTTACGGGGCGCATCCGCTCTGCCAGGGGAGCCTCCCGTGCCAGCGTGCGTTCCAGGGACTGTGTGAACAGGTTGTCCATTAAAAACTCACCTCAGAATAGATTATACTAAAAAATCGCCGGTCAAACGTGACTCCGGCGATCACAATGTGTGTGCGGGTAAGAAAACCTATAAAATCGAGGATTGACACGTGACATCAAGAGTTTCATCCGGCAGCAGCAGGGACCGGGGAACTGATTGATTTTCCAGCTCGGGAAGCTCCAGCAAGCCTGTTTTAAAACCATAAAGAATAGCCCGTGTGCGATTGGATTGACCCAATTTGCGAAGAATACTGCTGACATGTGTTTTTACAGTGGGTTCACTTACATATAATTTCTGTGCGATTTCCTTATTCGAGTAATTTAAAGCCATCAGCTGCAATATTTCCAACTCCCGAGCGGTAAGCAACCCCATTATCTCTTTATTCTCTTTATTCTCTTTATTTTCAGACACCACAACAGCCTGCATAGCAACACTGTTCTCCTGAGATAAATTGCTATGGTTCCAGCAAAAAACACCAGCCTGGCAGATTAATTCAATCGAACTAACAAGATTCGCCGGGAGCATATAACGGCTCAACACGCCGCCTATACCGGCCTGATACGCCATGTAAGCCAGCCGCGGGCTGCAACCATCACTGATCAGAATCAGCCTCGAACCGGGACAAACTTTTTGCAGCTCGTTGACCAGGGCCAGGATGCCCTCACCCTGCCCGCGACAGCAAATCAAAATTATTTCAGGTTGCTGCCTTAAGGCTTCTTCTTTCACATCCTGGAGCGCAAAGCAACCTAGAATACAGAAACCATCCCGCCTGCACAACACTGCCGCCACAGCCTGCATGCCATCAACATCTTCCCCGGCCAGAATTACACTCAGTTTTTCCAAACATGCACCACCCCCTGAAAGCATTGGTAAAAAAATATAACCGCCCCTCCTTTAAGTGGCGGTTGCGCTACTGGCTCATGATAACCCAAGCGCCCAGGATACAGGTTACCACTCCTCGCCCCGACTTAACCATATACGACATTTTATACCTTTTACTAACATTTATGACTCTGGTTACCATTTTACTTCCAGTATGATTGTCACATAGTTGACAGTATCAGTCAATACAGGTTACTACAATCTAGCATCTGTTATTGCTGGTTTATGGTCAATAGCTTGTTAATTCTCTATTTATTGAACCTTCATAATTTCTTTACATTGTTGTTATATTTTCCTGCCGCAAAGGCTCCCGACCTGCTACAACAGGCTCGGCAGTCGCAGCCTGGGGCAACCGGTACACATATGCTCCGGTTTTGTCCAGCACATAGAACACCGGCACCTGGGCAGCAGAAACAACAGGCCTGTATATCACGGGCTTGCTTAACTCATCGGCAATCCGTACAAGGTCTTCCATGCTTTTAACAGCAATCAACCCATCATCAATCTTTATTTCACCATCAACAAGAGCGATGCGCTCGCCGTACTTTTTAAGAATTTGCCTTATTTCCTTCTGCAGCGGGGTCTCCGTCTTTTTTACCCCTTCAGTAAAAACCAGTAGCAATATCAGCAACAGCAAACTTGCTCCGGTAAGTATGCCCGCGTTGATTAGTGTCCCGCGGCCGGTGCCTGCAGGAACCTTCCTGGTAATTTGAAGGGCACCGGGTTCTATTTTCAGCAGCTGTCCCCCTATTTCAAAAGCTCTGCTCCCAACCGGAATCACCATGGTTGGGGTAAGATATTCCCTCACCGTTCCCCTGCCGGTTACAGCTTCTATGGCTACAGCCCATTTAACGGTGAGCCTGATTTCATCCGGAGCCAGTTCTGCTTCCCTGTTCACCCTTTTGGCAAAATCGTAATACTCGCTGAAGCGAATGGGAACTACCTGCTGAATAGCCATCTCTTTACCATTACCTGCAAATGGCGTCCTGGGTTGTAAAATAAATTCCCGTTGCCAGAGGCACTTATTTTGTTTTTCCCTGGTTGTTAAAGCTTCCATTATACCAGTAACCTGGTAGCTGCCGTGAAACACCGCTTCCTGGTCACCGGTGAACCTGTAGGTAAAAAATGAATTGATGTAATCTACAAAGTTCGAAACGTACACTTTACCTGCTCCCAGTGAATTTCCCTGATAAAGTTCATTAGGCTTGAAATAAACCCTGTAGTCCACTTTCGCTTCCTGGCGGTAGGTATAAACCGGAAAAGCTTTTTTCACGTAACTAACGCAGGTCAGGCCCCGGTACAGGAAAATCAAGCCAGCAATCAGACAGGCCAGCGCTGCCCCTATCAACAACAAACGTAGAACTTTATTCATTCGCAACTTCATAGCCACATCCCCACTTTAAAATTCCGGCCCCCGAGGCGATATACCCCCGCTAACGGTTTTAATCACCAGCGCCGCCCAGCCGATCTCAGGTATAACCCGGATAACCCGACCGGCCACCTGTTCCGGGCTGACAGGATCAGCATCCGGTGCTTTGTTGGCGTCACCCTTCGTTATGTAGACCTTTGTCCCCCCGACTTCTTGTACCTGAATTACCCGGTGGGTGATGCGCACGTGACCATGCCTGAACTGAATTATTTCTCCGGCCTTCACCTCCTGAACCGGAGATAACTTTCGCACCAGGACAACATCCCCCTTCTTAAACAACGGCTCCATACTGCCGCTCAATATCACCGATGGATACCAGGGGAAGAGCCCTGCGGCAAACCAGACCAGTAAAACGGAAACGACGCTCGTCAGAATCCAGCTCCACGGGTTTTCCTTTTCCAGGGCACCTCGCCTAACTTCCCTGGCCTCCGTCGCGTACAACCTCTGCACCAGAACAAGGCTGAAAAAAGGTACAAAGGTACACAAACAGGTGGTAGTTGTCCACTGCAAATCGGGCAGCACCGGGCAGAACCAGTGGAAAGCCTGAATTAACCCGCGGTAAATCAGTGAGGGTACCGGACCGCCCAGGTAAGCAAAATAAGAGGCCACTGTGCTTTCGGCCAGCGCCGGTAAGAATATACCTCCGGTAAATTTGAGCAGCTCCAGGCCCGTCTTAATGGCGGAAAGTTTGCTCAAAGGCAGGTTGAAAAAAGCAAATAGCAAAGAGAAAAAAGCCAGATGCAGGAAAGGTCGCTTTCCAGCAAGGCTATTTAGCAGATAGGCACGCGAGAACTCCATGCCTCCCAGCCTAAAACCCACATAAAAAATGTTTAAAAGAATACCCGCCGGGGTGAACGAATAAGGACTTTTGCCGAAACCATCCACCATGCCGCCGGCCACCTGCAGGAGAATATGAAAGCACGCACATATAGCAGCCAGGTAATAAAGGAACACGCGAATTCTTAAACGACCGGCTGCACGTGTACGCGGCCACCACCAGACCAGCCATAAAATGGCACCCCATAACAAAGGAAGCAGCAAATAGGTTTGTATAAAGCTGTTTTTGAACATAACGATTTTCATGTTCTGAACACAGAAAACAACGCCCAGAGCACCGAAAAGTACCAGACAACGTAATCCTGCGTTTTTACTGGCATAACAGCGTGCAGGCATCCTGCCGGTCGCCTCCAATCCCATGGTAATTACCAGCTTGAGCTACCAATATTCTCAATTCTGCTTCATAGAGCCTTCCGTAGATACGGAAGATGGTTTTTCCGCTGTTAATTCTGGCGGTACCGGCGTCGGTAAGGCCGGTGCTGGTGTGGTTGGAGCGGATACAGTCTGCGGTGCGGCCGCCGGATTACTCGACGTAAAGATCACCGGAGGAGGCGGTTCAGATGTCAATGTTGCAGGTGTGACAGCCCCGGCAGCAGGTACCGGCTCCTCTACCGCCGGTGATGATAGGCCGGGTCGAGGCGAAGCCGGGATCGCATCGGACGGCGCCTCAACCGGCAAACCGGCAGGCACCGGCGTGGCCGGAACAACAACTTTGTTTTCCTGTGCCTTTTGCACGTGTGTTGGCGGCCCGGGCTGCGTCCACCTGCCGGTTTTTATACACCCGTTAATTTCCATTCCCTGGCGCCAGGAGGCCATACCACCAGGCAGCAGAGCCATAGCCAGCAACAGGCTGGCTGATATAACTGCTATTTTTTTCATCATCATCTCATCTCCCGGTCTTTTAAACAGGAGAACGGGGGGACAGAATCTTCAATTCCTGCCCACCCCAATAAAATGTGCTATCCTGCTGTAGCGGCTACAGGTTCCACTGTTTAAAGTTCATCTGGAGAGTAAATCCAAGGGACCGGTTCTGTATTTCACGCGGTGCATTGTCTGCCAGTTTAATACAGATACATTTCACATCGTCACTCCCGGCCACTACACTGTTGCCTTCACTGTCGGCAGCACTGCCGTCAGCTTCTAAACTGATCCAGCCACCGGGCTTTAGAACGATGGACCTTAAAACAGAAGAATTGTTGAGGCAGGCTGGTAGACTGGCAAACGGTTGCCAGGGAAACTGGACAAAACCGTAACTCCTGGCAGGCTCAGGTCCCGGGCCATCCTCATCATATCTGAGCCAGCACCAGGATAACAAGTACGGTATCAGTGGACTGCTTGGTTCGTCGAAATTAAGGCTGGCCGAATCGAAACGAACGGGAATAGTACCCTGGTTGGTCATCTGGACGTCGATCCAGACTTTACCTCCGGGATACAGATTATCTGCATTCACCCGCACGGTTGCAGGGTCTGCTTGACTGATAGAGCAGTTGATAAAGCGATCGGCCCTTATGACCTGCCTGGTGAAGGCCACATCGGCATTACCTGTATTAACCATCTCGTTTATGGTTAAATTTCCGCCCCAGACCGCGAAACAGACACCGGTCAGAATGGCTGCCATACAGAGTCCTGCCACTAAAATACGCAAACTCTTCATAAAACGCACCCTTCCCTGAAAAAGGCGGGCATAAATACCACATTAAACCCGCCCGGGTGGGGAGGGACTCCCCCCACCCGGACAAGATCAAAAATTCTAATGTGCGTTAAACTGCGAGACATCAATTTTAGCGGTAAATGTATAAGTCGTGTGCTGTTCAGCACCATCACCAACTTTTACTGTAATCGCGCCGGAAGTATTACCTCCCGGAGCGAGATCGTTAGCACCACCAAAATCGTCGGTTACTGTAAGAGCTTCTGGAACACCAGTAAAGGTAAGGTCGCTGACATCAACGGGAATAGTGCCATTGTTGGATACCGTAAAAGGAACACGGGCCTCGTAACCGGGATAAGCATTGTTAACAGTAATAGCTATTGATTTCCCATCCTCACCAGCTGTAGCTGTAACATTAGCAACATCCAGTCCTTCCGGATCATTATCAGATACCGTACCGGGGGCAATAGAACTATCTAACGTACCAGTCTCTAAAGTTGCATTACCAGTCAGGGTATTACTCCAGGCTGCGAAGGCCGCACCCATCAGTGCGAGGGCCAGCAGGAGAGCCAGGCCTATGAATTTGACTTTCTTCATAAAAGAAACCTCCTAACTTTTGAGTCTCTTCTTAAATTTTCCAAACTTCCCACCTGTTTCATCTCAAACCGCAACTTACGACTTCTTTAAAAATCTCTTGGCAACCACCCCCATACACCTTTCAATAACACGCTGTTTTTATAGCTTACTCCACGGCATTCCACTGCCGGAAGGTCAGCCCCACTTCGAAGCTGTAGTTATGGTTCTCCAGCACGCTGCCCACCTGCAACCACATATCGCCTTCCCGGCTGTCACCGCGGCCATCGATAAAACCGGCGGAGGGATCCAGCACCACCTCAACGCCAGGCTCGCTACAGCTGAAGTACGTCTCGTAATGTACGGGTACCG
>NZ_JBNATZ010000038.1:0-15631 GCF_049701015.1 Desulfofundulus sp. | reverse complement strand
CCAGTACATCCCGTGCTGGCAGGAAATTTTTACGGGCACTGCCGGGCTGTTCCACCAGAGCATTTCTCAGAACTTCATCCAGCCTGTCCACCGGTACCACTTCTATGTCGGGCAGGTCGCGGAAAAGCTCCTGGTAGTTCTCCCGGGGAATGAAAACCTTCCTTGCCCCGGCCTGGCGGGCGGCCTCCACTTTGGGCACAATCCCTCCTACGGGCAACACGAGGCCGCGAATGGAAACCTCGCCGGTCATGGCCACCCGGTTGTCCACCGGGATACCCGTAATGGCGGAGTATACCGCCGTCGCTACCGCCACCCCGGCCGAAGGCCCGTCCACGGGAATCCCGCCGGGGAAATTCACATGGATGTCGTAGTCCCGGGGGTCCACGTCAGTGGTACGGCGCAGGACGGTCAGGACGTTCTCCACCGACCCCCGGGCCATGCTCTTGCGCCGCATGGTCCTCCCGCGCCCGTTTACTTCTTCTTCCTCTACCACTCCGGTCACAACCACCTTGCCCTGACCCCGGGGAGCGGGCAGGGCATTGGCTTCAATTTCCAGAAGCGCTCCCATGTTGGGTCCGTAAACCGCCAGGCCGTTCACCAGGCCCACCTGGGGCTGGGAGGCCACCTTCTTCTCGGGCCGGGGACTGTACTGGCCGCTGTGCACCACCCACTCCACATCGGTCGCCCTGATCTGCTGGCGCCCCTCGGTAAGGGCGATACCCGCGGCAATCTGTACAATGTTGACTGCTTCCCGCCCGTTGGTGGCAAATTTTTTAATTACAGTCAGCCCCCGTTCATCCAGGGGGAAGCCAACCTTGCGAGCGGCATTGGCGGCAATGGTTTCAATTTCATAGGGCAACAAAGGGCGGAAAAAGATCTCCACGCACCGGGAACGCAGCGCGGGCGGCATTTCCTCCGGCGTACGCGTGGTGGCCCCCACCAGGCGGAAATCCGCAGGCAGGCCATTTTGAAAGATATCGTGGATGTGGCTGGGAATGTTGGGATCTTCGGAATTGTAATAGGCGCTTTCCAAAAGGACCCTGCGGTCTTCCATGACCTTGAGCAGCTTGTTCATCTGAATCGGGTGAAGTTCGCCAATCTCATCGATAAAGAGTATCCCGCCATGGGCCCTGGTCACAGCACCGGGTTTGGGTTGGGGTATGCCCGCCATACCCATGGGTCCGGCCCCCTGGTAGATGGGGTCGTGCACCGAGCCGATCAGGGGGTCGGCAATTCCCCGCTCGTCAAAACGGGCCGTGGTAGCATCAACTTCAACAAACTTTGCATTTTCCTTGAAAGGGGAATGGGGATTCTTTTTGGCCTCCTCAAGCACCAGCCTGGCAGCAGCCGTCTTACCCACCCCGGGCGGCCCGTAGATAATAACATGCTGAGGATTGGGGCCGCAAAGGGCCGCCCGCAGTGAGCGCAAGCCCTCTTCCTGGCCAATAATCTCTTCGAACTTGCTGGGCCTGGTTTTTTCAGCCAGAGGCTCGGTGAGGGAAATAGACCGCAAACGCTGCAGCTTTTCTATTTCCCTGCGGGATTCCCGCTCCACGGCTGTCCTGTTGCCCTGCTGGGCCTTCAGAAGGTTCCAGAAGTAAAGGCCGATGATTACTCCGAAGAAAACCTGGACAAAAGTGATAAAGCTACCCACTCCCCCGGGAAATTCTGCCACGGTCATGCCTCCTTGCCTCTATTACTTGGCAGGATCTATTATTGCCTTTTTATGCATCTAAAAAACACCGCCACCCTATTTTTCACAGCATACCCCAACGAAAAAAAGCACACGTCCAAGTCACGTGTGCTTCCAACCGGTAATCCGTCTCCCGGTGATTACGCCGTTTCTTCCTTCTTCTTCTTGCGGTCCACGGCCACCACCAGGGGTTTATCCTTTTTCAGGATGGTGTCCCTGGTGATGATCACCCTGGCGATATCTTCCCGGGAGGGAATCTCGTACATCACATCCAGCATGATGTCTTCCAGAATGGCACGCAGCCCCCGCGCCCCGGTGTTGCGCTTGAGAGCTTCCTGGGCCACCGTCCGCAGGGCGTCTGGATGAAACTCAAGGCTCACCCCATCCAGCTCGAACAGCTTTTCATACTGCTTGACCAGGGCATTCTTGGGCTCGGTCAGGATGCGAATGAGGGCTTCCTCATCCAGGGCATCCAGGGTGACGATAATGGGCAAGCGGCCCACAAACTCGGGGATAAGACCGTATTTAAGCAGGTCTTCAGGTAGAATGTGGCTCAAGATTTCCCCAATCTTCTGGTCACGCTTGCTCTGGATTTCGGCCCCAAAGCCCAGGCCCTTCTTCCCGATGCGGTTCTGGATGATCTTTTCGATACCGTCAAAGGCACCACCGCAGATAAACAGGATGTTGGTGGTATCCAGCTGGATGAACTCCTGGTGGGGGTGCTTGCGGCCACCCTGGGGCGGCACGCTGGCAACAGTGCCCTCCAGGATCTTTAAAAGAGCCTGCTGAACACCCTCGCCGGACACGTCCCGGGTAATGGACGGGTTTTCCGACTTGCGGGCGATCTTGTCAATTTCGTCAATGTAGACGATGCCCTTTTCCGCTTTCTCCACATCGTAATCAGCCGCCTGGATGAGTTTCAACAGGATGTTTTCCACGTCCTCACCCACATAACCGGCCTCAGTCAGAGATGTGGCGTCAGCAATGGCAAAGGGTACATTGAGCAACCGGGCCAGGGTCTGGGCCAGCAGGGTTTTACCGCAGCCCGTCGGCCCCAGCATGATAATGTTGCTCTTCTGCAGTTCCACATCGTCTATCTTGCCACCCAGGTTGATACGCTTGTAGTGGTTGTAAACCGCCACGGCCAGGGTTTTCTTGGCCTGCTCCTGGCCGATGACGTACTGGTCCAGTATTTCTTTAATTTCCTTGGGCTTGGGAATATCCCCCAGGTCAAGCCCAAGGTCCTCGCTCAGTTCCTCTTCAATAATTTCATTGCAAAGCTCAATACACTCATCACAAATGTAGACCCCAGGACCGGCCACCAGTTTTTTGACCTGGTCCTGAAGCTTGCCGCAAAAGGAGCACTTGAGCTGACCTTTGTCGTTAAACATGGCTAAACACCTCTTTTATTTTGGCTTCCGGTAATTCAACACCTCATCGATGATACCATATTCTTTTGCTTCCTCAGCTGACATAAAGAAATCACGCTCGGTATCTTTGGCAATTTTTTCCCTCGACTGGCCGGTATGTTTGGCCAGCAGCTCGTTAAGGATATCTTTTATGCGAAGGATTTCCCGGGCATGAATCTCAATTTCCGTGGCCTGACCCTGCACCCCGCCCAGAGGCTGGTGCAGCATGATACGAGCGTAAGGTAGTGCATAACGCTTGCCCTTGGCCCCGGCAGCCAGCAAGAAGGAGCCCATGCTGGCGGCCTGGCCCAGGCAGATGGTGGAAACATCCGGTTTGATATACTGCATGGTATCGTAAATGGCGAGCCCGGCAGTAACGATTCCGCCGGGAGAATTGATATAAAAATGGATATCTTTTTCGGGATCTTCAGCCTCCAGGAAGAGCATCTGGGCAATAACCAGGTTGGCCACATGGTCGTCTATGGGTCCACCGATAAAAATTATCCGGTCTTTTAAAAGGCGTGAATAAATATCATATGCCCGCTCACCGCGGTTGGTTTGTTCAACGACAATCGGAACCAGGGTCGACATCGTAACGTTACCTCCTGCGTAAAGGATGGATTTTCATTCGAGCGTTCACCACGGGAAATTACTCCGCTGCTGTTTGCTGCCCGTCTTGAGCAACTATCCTGGCATGGTCAACCAGAAACTGGATTACCTTTTCCCGCACCAACCCGGTTATGACCGCCTCCAGCTGCCCCTGACCTTCCACCACTTTACGCACTACCTCAGGGTCCTGCTGCATTTCCTTAGCCATGCGCTCAATTTCGGCCTGTATTTCTTCCTCGGTGACGGTGATGTTTTCAGCCCTGGCGATGGCATCCAGCACCAGCATGGTCTTCAGGCTCTCCTGGGCATCCGGGCGGAGGCGTTCTTCCATATCCTCCATGGTGCTGTTCGAATACTTCAGGTAGTTTTCAAGAGTAAGGCCCTGAACCATCAAGCGCCGTTCCAGGCTTTGAAGCATTTCCGCCAGACGGGTCTTGATCATTTCTTCGGGGATATCGACCTGCGCATTTTCCACCGCTTTCTTGAGGACAGCCTGCCTGATTTCTGCTTTTGCCCTGTTTTCAGCAGCTTGTTTTAATTTATTCTCCAGGTCCGCCCTTAATTCCTCCAGGGTATCAAATTCGCTTACGTCCTTGGCAAACTCGTCATCCAGTGGAGCTAGTTCCCTGCGCCTGATGGCCTTCACAGTGACGGTGAATACTGCTTCCTTTCCCGAGAGCTCCGGCCTGGGATAGTCCTCGGGAAAACGAGCCGTAATTTCCCTGGTTTCATTGATGGACATCCCAACCAGCTGTTCCTCAAAACCGGGAATTAAACCGGCATTCCCAACCTCCAGCGTGTAATCGGTAGCCTGCCCCCCTTCAAACGGTTCGCCGTCAACACGGCCTTCAAAATCAATGGTGACAAAATCCCCTTGCTGCACCGTACCCTCGTCAAGGCTTACCAGCTTGGCATGACGGTTCTGCAGCCGTTCCAGTTCCTTCTGGACATCTTCAGGTGTGACTTCCGTACCTGGTTGGGTTACTTCCAACCCCTTATACTGACCCAGTTCTACTTCAGGTTTTACCACAACCCTGGCCTTGAACACCACCGGCTTACCCTCTTCCACCTGGACAAGTTCCAGCTGGGGCTGGGCCACCGGCTCGATACCCGTATCCTGTACCGCTTTAAAATAAGCCTCCGGAATAAGGATTTCCACTGCTTCATCCAGCAATGCCTGTTTGCCGATATGCCGCTCCAGGATAATCCGGGGAGCTTTACCAGGCCGGAAACCGGGCACGTTGACCTTCCTGGCCAGTTTCCGGTAGGCTTTATCCATTGCCTGGGAAAATTGATCGGCATCTACCTCTACTTCCAGTAAAACAGTGTTTTTCTCTATCCTTTCCGCGTTAGCTTTCATCTATGCTCCCCCTTATAACAGCTTTTTAGCAACACCAGATTTAACCCCTTTTAACCCTTTTTGCCATATACAGGTCGAACATTACTATAGTGTAACCATTTTTTCAGGTAAATACTTAATTCTACGGTTGAAGGATATTTCCTCCAGAAAGAAAGACCTTTTACCTCCCAGCCCCCAAAAAATTTACGGTAAAATTCGCACCGGAAAAGTCTTTCCTGGCCTGATATATGCGCCGTACACTAGTAAGGTATTTTACCTGAAGAGAGCAAAAACTGCAATACCAAATTATGTTAAAAAGAGCCTGTCTCCCGCATCTCCCAGGCCGGGTACAATATAACCAGAGTCGTTTAAAACCGGGTCTATGGAAGCGGTCACGATCCGGATACCCGGGAATCCCCGGACAACCCGTTCTATCCCGGGTTCCACGGCAAACGCGCAAACGAGGGTCACTTTGTCGCTCGAGCAACCGGCTTCACGCAACAACTCCAGAACTTTTACGCTGGTGTTACCAGTCGCCAGCATGGGGTCCAGTATAAATACATGGTCGTACTCAAACGCATTACCGGGCACTGAACTCAGGTAAACCCTCGCTTCCAGTGTATCGTGGTCCCTGGCCACGCCCACGTGGGCGACCCCGGCTTTGGGCAGGAATTCAAAGAAACTGTCCACAAAACCCAGGCCTGCCCGCAGCACCGGGACCAGAAGACACCTGGCGGAGTCCACTTCCTCAACCCGGGCTTCCACACCCAGGGGTGTAACCACGGTGGTTTCCCTGGTGGGCAGGTGACGGGTCGCCTCCACGGCCAGCACGAGGCCCAGCTCTCGCAAAGCCCTGCGAAAGAGCTCGGTACCGGTTTCCCGGTCCCGCAGAGTCCGGAGCCGGTCGCTGACCAGGGGATGCTTGACCAAAATCACGGAATTCACTTTTCCCCCTCCTGCAACAGGATCAGTTATACAAGTATGCTGAATAACTACGCTATATTATTCACCGTTTTTCTGTAACCCCGTGGCACCTTTTCCTGCCACGCTTTAATTATACCATGGGAGCAAATGTTTGGGGACATACACATACACAAAGATATGTCTTGACTCAGAATCTCTCAAATGTTACATTCTTACCGATTAAAGATAAAAAGGAGACAGAGGAAAATGTCTGAAGATATAAGGGAATACCTCGAACCAGTTTTTATTAAAGCCAGAAACCTCCCTGAAGCCTGGTACCTGCTCTTAAAAAAGCTCTTCGAAATTGACGCCTACACATACTTCCCCGAGTGGGGCGGCGGCGCAGATGAGCAGGGCCGGTGCGACAACAGCCGGCGTGAATTCGACTTCCTGGTGTGCCAGATCACGCACCCCTGGGAGCGGCCGCTCTGCGATATCCTGCCGCCAGGACTGGGCATTCCGGCACCCCCTACCACGATGGACAAGATCGAGGAATACTTTGCCACCTACATCCTGAACCCGTACAGATCAGAAAACGAGTCTTACACCTACGGAGAGCGCATCTGCCAGCAGGTGGACGACCTGATCCGTTACTACCGCACTTATGGTTTCGACCACGTCAAAGGGTGTATAGAAGTAGCTTCCCCTGCCGACCTGGCCAGAGGGAAGTCCCTGCCGTGCCTCAGGCTGATTGACACCAAAATCCGCCTGGACAGAAAGGCGGGGGTCTACCGGCTGCATTTTTATGTTTACTTCAGGGCGTGGGATTTGTGGGGTGGTTTTCCGGTAAACATGGGCGGTCTGCAGTTGTTCAAAGAGTGGTTGATCGAACAAATAGGACCTCACCCCAAGACAGGCATCCCCCTGGAAGACGGAGAGATGATCGTCATGTCCAAGAGTCTCAATGTGCGCGGTCACATGGAGCCCTACGCTCGCGCCAGGGTCGGCCTGTAAAGTTACACAGGGGCGAACATACCCACTAGTCTGAAAACCCGGGATGGACCAGGACCAGCCCGGGTTTTTGTTTTATGTAGATTTCAAGAAACCGCTGTTAACCGTAAAGGAACACATGTCCGAGCAAACTACTTGGGGGATATTTAGTAATGTATTTCGTGATCAAAAGTTGGCTAATTGACTACTTCTTTATTATGATATATATTATCGTTAACGATACTTTATTGAAAGGAGGGAGTCAGGGGGGTTTTTAAAACCCTTTTATTATGGATCCTGATACCAACAGAACTTATAACGAACTGGTCGACCTTTCTAAATTGTGTGGCGGCTTGTTTCTCAAGGGATTATTGCCCTTTTATGTCCTTTGTTTATTGTCCAAAGAAAAAATGTATGGAAAACAAATTATGGACCGGATAATGGAGATGACCAGGGGAAACTGGAAACCTTCCCCGGGCTCCATTTACCCCATGCTTCAGAAAATGGAAAGGATGGGTCTTATCTCTCAAAGTACAGATCCTGCAAGAGGATTGGTCAGAGTTTATGAACTGACTGCCCGGGGCAGACAGGTATACCTGGACATGAGAGAGGAGATCAAGCCCCGGCTGGCCAAAACGATTGAAGTTCTACGTCTCCACCTGGCAGAAATCTAACTTTCAACTGACCACGGAGGATGTGACACAATGTCTGCTGTTCAACGCATACTTGGTTTGGCCATGAATACCGCAGCTGAAATTTATACAAGAAAATTTGAAACGGATACCATAAACGCAGTTGCAGTCAACGAAAAGGTTCTAAAAAGGATATTACATTTAAACCGTGATTCCGCATACGGTCGCCTCCACAAGTTCCAGGCCATAAGTAATGTCAAGGAATATAAGCAAAGAGTACCCTTAACTACCTACAACGATTATGAACCTTACATTGAAAGAATGGCCACTGGTGAGAAAAACGTCCTGACTTCGCTCCCGGTAATATATTTTGGTTTGAGTTCCGGAACCACGGGCAGGCAAAAGTTAATACCCGTCACCTCTGTGAGCAGGAAATTGGTCAACACCCATATGATGCTGCTGACCCAGGGTATATTGCACCGTTCGATACCGGGTCACCGCAGCGACCGGAGAGGATTACTATTAATGAATTCGGCCAGGAACGGCTCAACCAGCGGAGGAATCCCGGTCGGTGCGGCAACTTCGAGCGGAATGGCTTCCATGAAAGCGATCACACCTTACCTGTGGACTTCACCTCCTGAAATTTTAGAGTTAACCGACCAGCGAACAGCACTGTATTTACACCTGCTTTTTGCGCTCAGGGAAAAAGAACTCGGTTTTATCAACGCACCTTTCCCATCATCGATACTCCACCTGTTCCGTGTTCTGGAAGAAGAATGGTCCAATTTAACTGCCGACCTGGCAAAAGGGAGCCTCAGCAAACACCTGAATTTGGAACCGGAAATCAGGGCAGCGCTTCAGAAACGACTGCTGCCCGACCCCGGCCGGGCTGAACAACTGGCCTCAGAGATTAGCAGGGGGATGACAGGCATAGCTTTACGTCTGTGGCCCCGGATGCAGTATATCTGCTGCGTGGCCGGGGGAAGCTTCAAAATTTATATGGACAAACTTCAACTATACATCGGGCAACTACCCGTTTATTCAGCTGTTTATAGTGCTACCGAAGCCATGGTGGGTATAGCCATCAGGCCCGGCGAGACCAGTTATGTGCTTACACCCCGGACCGCTTTTTTTGAATTCATTCCGGCAGACCAGCTTGATAAATCAAATCCGGCCACACTCAATCTTAACCAGCTGGAACCGGGACAAAGTTACGAGGTTGTGGTTACCAACTATGCGGGATTGTATCGCTACAGGCTTGGAGACATAATCAAGGTGACGGGTTATTTCAACAACAGCCCGGTCATTGAATTTTTACACAGAAAAGGGCAGTTACTCAACCTGGCGGGGGAAAAAACCCTGGAAGAGGCAGTCTATTGCGCACTAGGAAAGGCTGCCAGACAATGGGGCTGTGTCCTGGTGGATTATACCACAGCGCTCGACCTTGACACGTCACCCGGAAGATACGTGTTCTTTGTTGAAGTTCTCAATCCCGAAGGATTAACGGATATGACACAATGCCGGGACGTTCTGGAAAAAGCACTAGAAGAGGCCAATCCAAGGTACGGAGCCAACCTTAAGGCCGGGCGTATAGGCAACCTGTCATTACGGGTGGTTAAGCCGGGTACTTTTCAAGAACTCCAGCAAAGACTCATAGCAAAGGGTGCTTCCATGAACCAGGTGAAAGTTCCAAGGCTGGTCGAAGACCAGAAATTACTCCAATTTTTATCCCGTTCCGTTATAAATTCAAAATGCGAACAGGGGTTGGCGCAATGAGCAAAAACATCGGACCGGTGACAATCCTTTTTATTACCTTGTTCCTGGTAATGGCAGGTTTTGGCATCGTCATCCCGATTTTCCCCTTTATGATTGTCAAACTGGGTGGAGGACCCGCCACCCTGGGATTCTTTATGGCTACCTATTCTTTGATGCAATTTATTTTTGCTCCTTTGTGGGGCAGGCTGTCCGACCGCATCGGCAGGAGACCGTTTTTGCTAATGGGTTTGAGCGGATACGGAATTACGTTTATATTGTTTGGTTTGGCCTCGAAACTATGGATGATGTTTGCTATCAGAATACTCTCCGGCATTATTTCATCGGCCACCCTGCCCACAGCCATGGCCTACATTGCTGACAAAACCAGCGGTGAAGAAAGGTCCCGGGGTATGGGCATGATGGGCGCAGCCATGGGACTGGGCATGATTGCAGGCCCGGCTATAGGAGGCTGGTTGGGCCATTACAACTTCACCCTGCCCTTTTTCGTAGCCGGAGGATTGGCCATCTTGAACCTGCTTTTTGCCATTTCCTTTCTACCCGAGTCTCTTGAAAAGCGCGGTCCCAGCAAAGCTACAGGCAGGGACAGGATTACCCTGAACGTTTTGAAAAACCCTCTTCTGGTAATTTTTGTTCTCGGCTTCGTACTGTACTTCACCATGTCGATGTTCGAAGCAACGTTTGCTTTATTTGCGGCCCAAAAAGCCGGTTTCGGCCCCAGAGAAGTCGGAGTCCTCTTCGCTATTCTCGGCTTGACCGGCGTTGCCGTTCAGGGAGGGCTGCTTGGCAAGCTGGCTAAAAGGTTCGGTGACGTTAATCTGATCAGAACAGGTATGCTCGTCTCATCCCTCGGCATGTTACTTATTTTAACGACTTCCAACAGGTTATTGCTGATTCTGAACGCCGCAATCTTCAATACAGGCACCTCTTTACTCGGACCAAGCGCTTCCAGCCTATTGTCTAAAAATGCATCAGGCAGGCAGGCGAGCGCTATGGGACTGATGCAGTCGTCCAACAGCCTCGGCCGGATACTGGGACCGGTGGCTGGTGGTGCATTATATGACCTCCATATGAATGTGCCGTATTTTTCGGGCGCTGCGATTATGTTGCTGACGGCTGCGGCCACATGGTTTAAAATAGCCAGCTTCGAACCCCCCAAGCTTGTCGAACAGACCCGTTGAACAGCTTTAAAACCGGAAGCAACCTTTAAAAAGCAATCCGACTAAACCCAACGGGCGGCAAGATGATCAGCTCACCGCTCCGGGCAGCAGGCCGCACTGACCGGCCTGCTGTCGGCCCAAATTAACAGTTTCTTATTTCCCGCCAAAGGGTAGCGGCTCTCCATGTTTTTTCAGACTCTCGATGTACCCTCTTATGGCGTCCTCAGCCATTGCCTCCGGGTTGAGTTTGGCTATTCTGGCACAAAAAACCCTCCTCGTCAGAAACAACGGATTTCTCGAGGAGGGTCAGTCCGTAAACCTTTGATTTTTCTTACATGGCGTCCCAGGAGGGATTCGAACCCCCGACCCACGGATTAGAAGTCCGTTGCTCTGTCCAGCTGAGCTACTGGGACATCACCGGGGGCGGCTGGCTTTTTGCCCGCCCCCATTGATTTGTAGCGACTATATTATACTATAGAAGCACCAAACCGGCAACAGCCTGTAACTCTCTTTTTACAGGCTCCCCACAACCCTGCCCAACAAAGGGGGTCACGCCTACACTTGCGAAACCTGGGGCTGACTCAAGGGGTTGATACCGGCCTTCTGCATCAGCCGGCAAAAGAGGCAGGTATCTGCCGTGGTCGGCTGACCGCACAGGGAACAGTCTTTTAATTCCACCGGTTCACCGGTAAAATTCCTGCGCCCCCTCTCCCAGAAACCGAAAAGGAATCTCCTCTTGGTGCCGGGCATTTTATCTTCCAGAGAATTAACCAGGTCTTTATAGACTAAAGATGTTGCCCCCCGGGCCAGAGGGCAGTCTCCGGCCCAAAATTCAATACCCTTCACACGGCAGTACATCTCCGTTTCCTGTTCACCCAGCCGCACCAGCGGTTTAATGCGCGCGGGGAGGCGGGGGTGCGTGGAAGGCAGGCAGGGATACTGGCGCGCCAGGTAACCTTCCTGCCAGCTGAACAAATTGCTTAGCAATGCCGCCGTCTCATCGTCCAGGTTATGCCCCGTTGCCACCACCCGGTAGCCTTTTTGTTGTACCACCATGTTCATCAGGTACCTTTTAACCGTACCACAGACTGAACAGCTAACCCGGCGGGTGCGCCGAACGATTTCCTCCATATTCGTGCCGTACGTATCCACCAGGGAGAGGACGTACAGCCGCGCTCCCCGGACGGCGGCAAACTTCTCACAAACCAGCCGGGATTTCCTTGAATATTCTCCTATACCCAGGTCGATGTGCAACCCGTCAGCCTCGTAGCCCAGTGACAGAAGGGCATCCCAGAGGGCCATGCTGTCCTTGCCGCCCGATACGGCGACCAGCACCTGCTGACCCCCCGCCATCATTTTATATTTTTCAACGGCCCTGCCAACCTGCCTTAAAAAGTATTCGATAAAGTGTTCTTCGCAAAAAGCTGCATTGGTCGACTTCAGATCGATGACCGGTTCCCCTTTGCATTTCACACAGCGCCGCATTTCAAACACCCTCCTTCCCTGTAGACAGCGTGGAAAGATGGGGAACTCTCAGCAGCACCGGCGCGGTTCGGAAAATCAGGTATTATCAATAATTGGAGCGGGTGATGGGAATCGAACCCACGTACCCGGCTTGGAAGGCCGGTGCTCTACCATTGAGCTACACCCGCTCGCAAAGAAAAGCTTCAGTTGTCATCAGCAAATAATATTATAACGGAAAGATAGGCGGAAGTCAAAACAATTATCAGGAAAAACAGGGAGATAAAAGGGACGGCCCGCTACAGTAGAACTGCTGCCGCCAGCCTGCCTATCCCCGCACAAACCCCGTAGGATAATCCTGCCAGGAGGGCAGTAACCGGCAGCGTCACCAGCCAGGCTGTCACGATTTTCTGGGCTGTCCCCCACTTGACCGTGGAAAAACGCCTGGCCGTACCCACACCGATGACCGAAGAGGAAATGACATGGGTGGTACTCACGGGGAGCTTTAAAAATGTAGCCCCCAGGATCACCAGGGCTGAACTCAAGTCGGCGGAAAAACCACTACCCGGGTCCAGCTTGATGATACGCGTACCCACAGTTTTAATGATCCTCCAGCCACCCACCGAAGTGCCCAGCGCCATGGCCAGGGCGGCGGAGAGCTTGACCCAAACCGGAATGTGAAGCGAGTTTTGAAACCCGCCGGCCACCAGGGCGAAGGTAATGATACCCATGGTTTTCTGGGCATCGTTGGTGCCGTGGGAAAAGGCCTGGAAAGCAGCGGTAAAAACCTGTAGTATGCGGAAGCGGCGGTTAATCCGGTGAGGAACAGAGTAGTGGAAAATCACCTTGATGAGGGTCATGATGGTAAAACCGGCAACAACAGCCAGCAGCGGTGACAGGATCAGGGCTTCCAGAATGCTGATGAAACCATGAAAATTAACTGCCGAAAAACCTGCTGATGTAATCACCGCACCGGTCAAAGAACCAATCAGGGCGTGGGAGGAACTGCTGGGCAGGCCGTAGTACCAGGTGAACAGGTTCCAGATACTGGCCGCTATAAGAGCAGCCAGCACAACTACCATCCCGTTGCTCAGGCTCAAGGGGTCAGCTATTTTCCCGCCGATAGTCTTTGCCACACCCGTGAAGGTCATGGCCCCTATGAAGTTCATCACGGAAGCCAGGACGATCGCCGTCCGCGGCCTCAAAGCCTTGGTGGAAATGGAAGTGGCGATGGCGTTGGCTGTATCGTGAAAACCGTTGATAAAGTCAAAGGTGAGTGCCAGGAGAATTACCAAAACAATCAGCGCCAAGTGACTGTCAAACACCCGGCATTTCTCCTTTCTCCATTATGGGCTGGACAGGTCCTCCCTAAGTATATTAACATTGATCTCCGCAGAGATTTGTTAAAAATCTGTTAAATTTAATCTTTCCTGTCACTACAAATCGATCCCTCTGGACTTTTGAACATTATAACGTTTAAAATATAAGGAAAAAGACGGAGGTAACTGGAGGCAAATTTTTCTATGATTTTAAAACGCAGGCAAGATGTTTTTTTTGAACACTTCATCCTGATTGTGAAGAATTTGAAAGAGGCTGCCAGGCTTTTCCGGGAAAACGTCGAACTCCTGGAGGATACTGAAAGCTATGCGGAAAACATCAAGCTCCTGGAAGACCGGGGCGACGAGTACACCCATACCATCTTCAAAGCATTAAACCAGACCTTCATAACCCCGTTGGAACGGGAAGACATTATGCTGCTCACAGTAAAGCTGGACGACGTCCTCGACGGGATGGAAGCCTGCTCGGACCTGCTGGACATATACCGGATTAAAGAACCAGACCCATACATGCGCCTGTTCGCCCGGATCGTGGAAAACTGCATGGATGAGATTGTGGAAGCGGTTCAGCTGCTGGCCGACAAAAAATTAAATGAAATCCACCGCCACACCTTCCGTATCAACGACCTGGAGAAAGAGGCCGACCAGCTCTACCGCGAGAGTTTGCAGGTCCTCTTCCACGAAAATAACGACCTGAAAAAGATTATCCAATTTAAAGAAATCTACGAAAAAATGGAATCCATTCTTGACTGCTGTGAAGATGTGGCCAACGTTCTGGAAGGCATCATAATGCGCAGCTAAAACTTTTAAAAACCCCCGGCTGCCACCGCCGCCGGGGTTACATTTTTGTGGTCCTTTTACCGCTGGGGGCCAAAACTCGCTTTAACTTCCCGCCCTTCAATGATCAGAAGGCCGCACCCGGGTCCCTGTTGTCCCCGGGGGTCATAGACGCTGCCCGGGTTGAAAAATAAAATACCTTCGTGCTCCTGGCAGTAACGGACGTGGGTATGTCCAAAAACCACCACATCTACCCGCAGTTCAAGGGCGCGGTACAGAAGTTTTTGCAGTGAGGAATGCACGTGGTAAAGGTGGCCGTGGGTCAGGAACACCTTTTTTCCGGCCAGTTCCAGCACCTCTTCCCCCGGCCCACCTTTGGGGAAGTCGCAGTTGCCGGCCACCGCATGCACCGGTATATCCAGCGCCTCCCCCAGCAACTGGCCGTCGCGGTAAAAATCTCCGGCATGCAGCAATAAGTCGAGCGGCTCAAGCTCATTTAAAAGTTTTAACGCCCGGTCTACTTTCCCGTGGGTATCACTGATCACGCCTATGCGCACCAATCAACACTCCGTCCTCCTCAGACTGTATCCGGTCCCCGGCGCAGGCCTGCCAGAATTTCCCGGATCAGGGCCAGGGCACGGCCGCGGTGGCTGATCTGGTTTTTAACCGCCGGTTCCAGCTCGGCAAAGGTCTTCCCCCAGGCAGGTACATAAAAGAGGGGGTCATAGCCAAAGCCCCCCTCACCCCGGGGTCTATCTGCAATTACCCCCTCACAGGCCCCTTCCGCGGTAAAGACCTGCCCGGTGGGAGTAGCCACGGCGACCACACAGCGAAAGCGGGCAGTACGCCTTTCAGGAGGAACACCGGCTAGAAGCCTTAGAAGTTTTTCATTATTAGCCCGGTCGTCGTGCCTTTCTCCTGCAAAGCGGGCCGAATGCACCCCCGGAGCACCGCCCAGATAATCCACTTCCAGACCAGAATCATCGGCCAGGGCCATCTGGCCGGTATAACGGGCCACCACAGTGGCCTTTTTGACCGCATTCTCTTTAAATGTCGCACCGTCCTCAATTATTTCCGGCACACCGGGGTATTGATTAAGGGAAACAACCTCATAACCCAGCGGGGAGAGCAGTTCGCTGAGTTCCCTCACCTTACCCTGATTGCGTGTAGCCAGTACCAGTTTCATCTCTCATTTCCCCTTTGGGTCCAATCTGGCTGACCAGGGCCGGCCCCAGGACTTCCTTCTGATAATCCACCAGCAGCCGAATACCTTCCGCCGCCAGGTCCAGCATGCGGTTCAATTCCTCCCGGGTGAAGGAGGCTTCCTCCCCCGTACCCTGCACTTCCACCAGACGGCCTTCACCAGTCATCACCACATTCATATCCACCTCGGCAGCCGAGTCCTCGGCAAAGCACAGGTCCAGAACCACTTCACCGTTTACCACGCCTACACTGGTAGCAGCCACAAAATCTTTAACGGGCAAATAGGGGATTCAGGGATACCATCTCCCTTGTGGTAGGCGCTTATTTGAATCAGTTGGCCGAGAA
>NZ_JBNATZ010000037.1:0-15762 GCF_049701015.1 Desulfofundulus sp. | reverse complement strand
GCCTGCTGCGCAAGGGCTCCGGGCGCCGTTCCCGCACCAGGACGGCCACCCGGGCCGGGCGCTACGTGCGCAGCACCATGCAGCGCAAGAACAACGATCTGGCCTTCGACGCCACCTTGAGGGCGGCCGCTCCCTACCAGTCGTGCCGGGAGAAGAACGGCCTGGCTGTGGCCATTACGACGGCCGATATCCGGGAGAAGGTTCGGGAAAAGCGCATCGGGAACTTCTTGCTTTTCGTGGTCGACGCAAGCGGCTCCATGGGGGCGCAGCAGCGTATGGTGGAGACCAAGGGAGCCGTCCTGTCCCTCCTGCTGGATGCATACCAGAAACGGGATAAGATTGGGCTGGTTGCCTTTAAAGGGACGGCGGCTGAAGTCCTCCTGCCGCCCACCAGCAGTGTTGAGCTGGCCTATAAACTTTTAGAGGAGTTGCCTACCGGCGGGAAGACCCCTCTCTCCGCCGGGCTGCTCAAGGCTTACGAGGTGGCCAGGGCCCATTTGTACAAGGACCCGAACATATCACCTCTGCTCATTCTCATCTCCGATGGGCGGGCCAATGTGAGTATGGGGCAGGATAAGCCTTTGGCCGAGGTCCGCCGGGTGGCGGAGCTGATCAGGGAAGAGGAACGGATTAAAACACTGGTGATCGATGTGGAGAAGAACGGTTTTGTGACTTTTGGCCTGGCCCGCGAACTCGCCTTTACCCTAGGGGCGGAGTATTACAAAATAGATGATTTAAAAGCCGACACCCTGGTCCAGGCCGTTCGAGAAATAATTTAAGAGTGCAGGAGGCAAAGGAAGATGAAATATGTCTACCCGTTTTCAGCCATCGTGGGACAGGACGAAATGAAAAAGGGCTTGTTGTTGAATGCCGTCAACCCCAGGTTGTCCGGTATTCTCATCCGGGGTGAGAAGGGCACTGCCAAGTCCACCGCCGTACGTGCCCTGGCGGCATTATTACCGGAGATAGACGTGGTTGCTGACTGCCCCTTCAGCTGTGACCCCGATGATGTCACCACCATGTGTATGGATTGCCGGCAACGCCTTGCGGCGGGCGAAGAACTGCCGCGGGTGAGGCGGAAAATGCGGGTGGTGGATCTGCCCGTGTCGGCCACTGAAGACCGGGTGGTGGGGACGCTGGACATAGAACAGGCCATCAAGAAAGGAGAAAAACACTTCGAGCCGGGCGTCCTGGCCCAGGCCAACCGGGGCATTCTCTATGTGGACGAGGTGAACCTTTTGGACGACCACGTGGTGGATGTGTTGCTTGATTCTGCAGCCATGGGTGTTAATACGGTGGAGCGGGAAGGGGTTTCCTTCACCCATCCGGCACAGTTTATCCTGGTGGGGACCATGAACCCGGAAGAAGGAGAACTGCGGCCCCAGCTGCTGGACCGTTTCGGACTTTGCGTACATATCACCGGTATCATGGACCCGGAGCTGCGTGTGGAAGTAATCAGGCGCCGGGCTGCTTTCGAAGAAGATCCCGAAGGTTTTATAAAGCAATGGGAGGGGGAGGAGGAAAAGTTACGCCGGCAAATAGTAGCGGCCCAAAAACTTTTACCTCGGGTGGAAATTCCGGAGGAAATGCTTTATCTGATAGCTAGGATAGCCATTGAAATGGGTGTGGACGGCCACAGGGCCGACCTGGTGATGATGAAGGCAGCCAGGACCATGGCCGCTCTGGCCGGCCGGACTGAAGTCACCCGGGATGACGTGCAGAGTTCGGTGAACCTGGCTCTCCTTCACCGGATGCGCCGCAGGCCATTCCAGGACATGGATATCGACCGCGAGAAGCTGCAGGCGGTCATGGGCGGACAGAAGATGCGTCATGTTCACAGCCACCGCTAGTGTGAGGGGATGGTGCTGGTAATGGGGAAAAGAGATCATGAGTGATATGACGATGAGCCGGGGGTCAGAAGTAGTGATTGAACTTCGCCAGCTGACCAAACATTACGGGAACGTTGTCGCCGTGGACTGCCTGGACCTCGAGATAAAAAAAGGAGAGATCTTTGCCCTGCTCGGTCCCAATGGTGCCGGCAAGACCTCCACCATCAGGATGCTGACCATGCTGACCAGGCCTACCGGCGGTCAAGCTCTGATTAACGGCTACGACGTTATGCGTGACCTGGACAAAGTCAAGAAGGAAATCGGCGTGGTACCCCAGCATATGAACCTGGACCAGGAGCTGACAGCCCGTGAAAACCTGGAACTGCACGGGCGCCTGCACAGGATCCCCCACCCCCGCCGGCAGGAAAGAATCGAGGAGCTCCTGGAGTACGTGGAGCTCAGGGAGCGCGCAGGGGATCTGGTGAGCAAGTTTTCCGGGGGCATGAAACGCAGGCTGATGATTGCCCGGGCGCTGATGCACAGCCCCAGTGTTCTATTCCTGGATGAACCCACCGTAGGTCTGGACCCTCAGACCAGGCGGAAGATCTGGGACCTGATCCGGCGGATGAACGGCGAGGGCATGACCGTGCTTTTGACTACCCATTACATTGAAGAAGCGGAAGTACTCTGCCACCGTGTGGGCATTATGGATAAAGGCCGGCTCATTGCCCTGGGGACACCCCGGGAATTGAAACAAAAGGTAGGGGAAGTGGTGGTGGAATCCTTTGGCGGCAGGGACACAGGGTATAAATTTTTTGCCAGCCGCGATGATGCCCTGGCCTATGCGGGTCGCCTGGATGGAAATGTATTGATCCGGGAATCCAACCTGGAGGATGTTTTCGTCGAGCTAACCGGGCGTAAGGTGGGTGATTGAGATCGATTTCTATACCGTATTGTGGCGGGAAATGGTGGTCTTCAGGCGCACCTTTGTAAAGTTCTTTGCTTCCCGGCTGGTCAGCCCCCTCCTGTACCTGGTGGCTTTTGGCTGGGGGCTGGGCCGTGGCATTAAAATGAACGGGGGCAACTATCTGGAATTTGTAGTGCCGGGGATCATTGCCCTCTCAGCCATGAACACCAGCTTTAACGCCGTCGGCGTCTCCCTGAACATGAGCCGCCTGTACCATAAAACACTGGAGGAATACCTGATCGCCCCTATCAGCGCCGGAGCTTTTGTGCTGGGCAAGGTGCTGGCAGGCACCGTGCGCGGCTTGGTCGCTTCTCTGATCATCCTGGCACTGGCTTTTGTTTTTGGAGCGCACCTGGTTATAAACGGGTGGTTTATCCTGGTGGTCGTTCTCACCTGTTTTCTCTTTGCCGCCCTGGGACTGGTGGCTGCCATGACCATCAACTCTCACGAGGATATGTCCAACTTTGCTACTTTTGTTATTCTGCCCATGTCCTTCCTCTGCGGGACGTTCTTTTCACCCGACCGGCTACCCAGGGCCATAGTATACATAATAGAGGCGCTGCCCCTGACCCACTCCAGCTATGCCCTGCGTGCCCTGGCCCGGGGGGGTGGGCTCATGTCGTTATCCCTGGCGGTGCTGGCGGCGTATGCTGTGGTTCTGTTTCTGGCCGGTGTGGTGGTGGTGAAGAAGGTCAGGTGAGGGAAGAGGGCCTGTAAGGCCCCCTTCCTTAATGCAGGTGAAGCTGTTTCATTTCCCTGAGCAGTCTTTCGCCATCATTTATATGTTCCTGCAGGTGGGCGATGCGGTCCGGGTCGGCATTTGTCCTTTTCAAATCCTCCAGCTCCAGGCGGTGGGCTGCCAGAGAGCCCTCCAGTTCCCGGTACATTTCCATGGCCCGTTCGAAGGAGATGCCCCTTTGCCTTTCTTCTTCAAAACGGTGCTTGATGCTGGAACAGCTCATGTGCATAACCTCCTTCATGAATTTTTATTCCTAAGTTTGCCCAATTAAAGGGAAAAGATACCTGAAAAAAAATATTTATTGAGCAAATATTAACCCGGAAGGAATTTTTCACTTTAAGTAGAATATTTTACACTTGAGTAGCTAGACCGGTAGCAAATTGAGCGACCGAAGTCGCCCTTCTTTAGAAGCATAACCGGTTTTTGAATCCAATAACAGAATAACTCAATAAATTTTGCTCACTTAAGCCACGAAGGCGGAACTTCCTTTGCGAAGGAGGGCTCTTGTCTTCGTGGTTTTTATTTTGTGAACAGGGGGTGGCTCCATGAAAAAGATTACCGCCGTGATGTGGCACAGCCACACCACCACCATGCGGCGGGCTGCGGAGCTGGTGGCGGACGACCTGGAGGTTAAAGTTTACTCTGCCCGTTTTCTCGACGAGGGTAGGGAAGACCTGGCCGGAGCCCTGGAGGACATGGCCCGGGCCGACCTGATTTTCCTTTACCGTTCCACGGCCGAAACTGTCTGGGATGAGCTGGAAAAGGCCGTCAAAAAGTTCGCCAGGCCCGTGGTTTGCGTAGCCCATGACCCGGCGCTGTGGGTCCTTTCCACAGTCGGGCCGGATGTGGTTTCCAGATGCTATACCTATATCGTGCAGGGCGGCAGGGAAAACTTTGCCCACATGCTCCGTTACCTGGCGGCCGGGGTTCTGGGTGAACGGCTTGAGTACAGCGAGCCGCTGACTTTCCCCTGGGAAGGCATCTACCACCCGGCTGCACCGGGCTGCTTCACCTCGGTGGAGGACTATCTGTCCTGGTACGGATCGCATTTCACCGGAACACCGGCCGGGCCAACCGTGGGCCTGCTGTTTGGCCGCAACCACTGGGTAAATGGCAACCTGGCGGTTGAGGACCTGTTAATTCGCCTCCTGGAGGAAAAAGGGTTCAGAGTTATCCCCGCCTTCTGCTACTCCCTGAAAGATGCAGGGCTGGGTACGAAGGGTTCCGGCGAGGTGGTGCGTCAGTATTTCTTTGATCAAGACGGGAAGCCGCGTATCAACGCCCTTATCAAGCTGATTTCCTTCTTCCTGGAGGCCCGTACCAGAACTGATGACTTCATGCGTGAGGATGTGGCCTCTTCCGGCGTGAGCCTGCTGCAGCAGCTCAACGTTCCGGTTTTCCAGCCAGTGACCTCTTTTTACCGTACGGTTGAAGAATGGGCTGAGGACCCCCAGGGTTTGAACCGGGATATCTCCTGGTGCATAGCTCTGCCCGAGTTTGAGGGGGTTATTGAGCCGATTTTCATCGCCGGAGCCAAACGCGAAGGGGAACTGGAAATCCGTGTCCCCGTGGAAGAGCGCTGCCGGCACCTGGTGGACAGGGTGGCCGGGTGGATTCGCCTGGCGCAAAAGCCGGTGTCCGAGCGTAAGGTGGCCTTTGTCCTGCACAACAACCCCTGCGCTTCGGTGGAAGCTACGGTGGGCGGCGGGGCGAACCTGGATACCCTGGAGAGTGTGGCCAGGGTCCTGCAGCGCATGAAGGAAGCGGGTTATTCCGTGGAAGCTCCTGCCAGCGGCCAAGAGTTGATCGACACCATTATGGGCCGGAAAGCCATTTCGGAATTCCGCTGGACCACCACTGATGAGATTATCGCCAAAGGTGGGGCGTTGAAGCTCATGCCCGTGGAAGAATACCGCCAGTGGTTCGACCATTTGTCACCGCGGGTGAAGGAACGCCTTACTGAAGCCTGGGGCGCCCCACCCGGAGAACCCAAAAACGGCGTACCCGCGGCCATGGTTCACGAAGGGAAAATCGTCATCACCGGAGTTCAATACGGCCATGCCGTGGTCTGCGTGCAGCCGAAGCGGGGTTGTGCCGGTGCCCGCTGCGATGGGCAGGTATGTAAAATCCTGCACGACCCGGACATCCCGCCGCCGCACCAGTACCTGGCCACCTACCGTTACCTGGAGCGGGACTTTGGCGTGGATGTGGTCGTGCATGTGGGCACCCACGGCAACCTGGAGTTTTTGCCCGGCAAAGGCGTGGGTCTCTCCGGCGAGTGTTACCCGGATTTAGCCATTGGATCCCTCCCCCATCTGTATATCTACAACGCGGATAACCCGCCGGAGGGTACCATTGCCAAGAGGAGGAGCTATGCCACCCTGGTGGACCACATGCAGACGGTCATGACCGGGGGTGGTCTCTACGACGAGCTGGCCGAACTGGAGCGCTACCTGGAGGAGTACGAAAAAGCCAGGGTGGCCGACCCCGCCCGGGCCCACACTCTGGAGCACTTAATTATTGAAGAGATCAAAAAGACCAACCTGGACAAGCAAATCCCCGTGGAAGGCGGTCACCATGATTTTGCCTCCCTGGCGGAGAAGGCCCACGAAGTGCTCTCCGTCATCCGCAACACGCAGATCCAGGATGGGCAGCACGTCTTCGGTGAGCTACCGCAGGGGGAAAAACGGGTGGAATTCATCAACTCCATCCTGCGCTTTGACGCCGGGCAAGAGCTTTCCCTGCGGCGTTCTGTGGCCAGGCTCATGGACCTGGATCTGGCGGAGTTGCTGGCCGATCAGGGAAGGTTTTCAACCCGTTACGGCAGGTCCTATGGTGCCCTTTTGGAAGAAATCGACGCTGCAGTTAAAGCCTTTATCGGCAGGTTCTTGAAGGGGCGGGAAGTGGACCCGGGGTTTGCCCGGGAGGTTCTGGGGGACAAGTTTCTCCGCCCCGGTGCTCTGGCTGAAGTTAACGCCCTTTTGCCGCGGGTGCTGGATCTGAACGAGCGGATCGAAGCTTCCAGGGAGATTGAGTCGCTGCTGGCCGGTTTTGACGGGCGGTATATCCCCGCCGGGCCCTCCGGCCTGATCACCCGCGGCAGGGACGACGTCCTGCCTACGGGCCGCAACTTTTATTCCCTGGACCCCCACCGGGTGCCCACCCGGGCGGCCTGGGAAGTAGGGAAGCGGCTGGCGGAAAAAATTCTGGAAAAACACCTGGCGGAGGAAGGCCGCTACCCGGAGAACGTGGCCCTTTACTGGATGTGCAACGACATCATGTGGGCGGACGGGGAAGGCCTGGGGCAGATGTTCTACCTTTTGGGTGTGAGGCCGCGGTGGCTGCCCAGCGGTAGGGTGGCGGGTATTGAAGTCATACCGCTGGAGGAATTGGGACGCCCCCGCATTGACCTGACCGTACGGGTCTCCGGCATTACCCGGGACAACTTCCCCAACTGCGTGGAGCTTTTAGATGAGGCCGTCCAGACCGTGGCCGCCCTGGACGAGCCGCCGGAGCAGAACTACGTCCGCAAGCACACCCTGGCCCAGCTTGGCGGGCAAAACGACCCGCAGGCCTGGCGGGACGCGACTTTACGCATCTTTGCCTCGAAGCCCGGCACCTACCAGGCCGGCGTCAACCTGGCCGTTTACGCCTCAGCCTGGAAAGAGGAGAAGGATCTGGCTGATATCTTCATCTACTGGAACGGTTACGCCTACGGCAAGGGTGTTTTCGGCAAAGAGGCCTTCCGCCAGTTGCAGGCCAGCCTGAAGACGGTGGATGTAACGTATAACAAGGTGGTGACCGATGAGTATGACCTCTTCGGCTGCTGCTGCTACTTCGGTACCCACGGCGGGATGACTGCTGCGGCGAGGGTGGCATCGGGCAGGGATGTCAGGACCTATTACGGCGATACCAGGGAACCGGAGCACGTGGAGGTTCGTACCCTGGCCGACGAAGTGCGGCGGGTGGTGAGGACGAAACTTTTGAACCCGAAGTGGATAGAGGGGCAGAAGCGCCACGGTTATAAAGGTGCCGGGGACATTTCCAAGCGCGTGGGCCGGGTCTACGGCTGGGAAGCCACCACCCGGGAAGTCGACGACTGGATCTTCGACGACATCACCAGGACCTTTATTCTGGACGAAGAGAACCGCCGTTTCTTTGAAGAGCACAACCCCTGGGCGCTGGAGGAAATCGCCCGCCGCTTGCTGGAGGCCCACCAGCGGGGTCTGTGGAACGCCGACCCCGAAGTGCTGGAAGGGCTGAAAGAACACTACCTGGAGATCGAAGGCTGGCTGGAGGAGAAGATGGGCGACATCAAGGGCGACTTCCAGGGCGGCGCCATCGACATCCTGACCGCGGAAGAGGTGGCCGACTGGGGAGCAAAGATGCGGGAGATCAAGGAAAAGCTGGGGAGTTGAGTGTGGTGCACCGGGAAATGCTGAAGAAGTTTTACGGGGAGGAGCTAAAAGGCGTATGGGTATACCCGTCGAAATAATGGGTCCCGGCCCGGGGGCGGATGTAGGAGCTATTAAAGCTGCCTATGCCCGCCATATCGGCCGGAAAATCCTGCTGCTCGTTGTTCTGCTCGGCTTAACAGTCGCTACCGCCCTGGTGGCCACCGCGGTGGGTGCCGCCGGGATAAGTGTGGCTGACGTCTGGCGGGTAATTCTTTCCCACCTGGGTCTGCCGGTCACCCTGCACAACGACCTGGCCGAAACAGTGGTCTGGGAGATCCGCCTCCCCCGCATTCTGCTGGCCGCCATCACCGGGATGAGTCTGGCCGGGGCGGGGGCGGTGATGCAGGGGGTCCTGCGCAACCCCCTGGTTTCCCCCTACACGATGGGGCTTTCCAGCGGTGCGGCCTTCGGGGCGGCCCTGGCCATCGTCCTGGGGACGGGACTGGTAGGCGGGAATTACCTGGAGGTGTCGCGGTGGCTCATCGCTTCGAACGCCTTCATCTTCGGGGGGTTGACCACGCTCCTGGCTTTCTCCCTGGCCCGGTTCAAGGGGATGGCACCCGAAACGCTGGTACTGGGCGGGGTGGCCATCGGCTACCTCTTCCAGGCGGGGGTCTCGCTCTTGAAATACCTTTCCAACAACGACGCCTTGAAAGAACTGGTGGTCTGGTTGATGGGCGGCTTCTGGGGGGCGGACTGGCAGACGGTGGTGCTGCTTACGCCCGTGGTTTTGATCTGCATGGCCGGGCTGCTCCTGCACGCCTGGGACCTCAATGTACTGGGGGCGGGCGAAGAGGTGGCCGCCAGCCTGGGGATCAAGGTGGGGCGTCTGAGGGTTCTCACCCTGACTCTGGCCACCATTGCCGCTTCGTCCACCGTAGCCTTCACCGGCATCATAGGTTTTATCTGCCTGGTGGGCCCGCACATCTGCCGGATGCTTGTGGGCAGCGACAACCGCTTTTTGATCCCCTCTTCCTGCCTGATGGGAGCGGTGCTCCTGCTCCTTTCGGATACGCTGGCAAGGACCATCATCGCACCTGCCGAGATCCCGGTGGGGATCATCACTGCGCTGATGGGCTCCCCCTTCTTCATCTACCTGTTAATCAGGAAAAAGCGGCAGTGGTGGGGGTAGTTTCACGGTGTGGAACGTGGAAAGGGGGTGGTCGGGGCAACAGCTAGACATCCTGTGACTTGAGTGCCGTTGACATCAAGGTTTAAGGGAGGGGAAAAGTTTGTCAGCACGCAGGAAATGGATGCTTCTGGTAACGTGCATTTTAATCGCCGTTTGTGCAGTATCCGTTCTGGCTGGCAGCAGGGAAGCTGTGGCCCAGAAGCGGGTGACTATCAGGGACTCCATGGGGCGCACGGTGAGCGTTCCGTGTCCGCCGCAGCGGATAGTGGAGCTGAACGGTGACGTGGCCGAATTGATCTGTGCCTTCGGGGATGCAGGCAAAATCGTAGGAGCGACCACCTATACGCTGAATGATAAAATGCTCAGCCAGAAGGTGAGGAAGGCAAAGGATGTCGGCAAGAGTTTCACTCCCAACGTGGAGAAGATCATAGCGCTGAAACCCGACGTGGTTTTCGGCTACGGCAGCTTCTTGAAGCCGGAGTGCGTCGCACAGCTCCAGCGGGCGGGCATACCGGTGGTATTTCTGGACTGCTACAAGGTTAAAACGATGGCGCAGGACATCCGCACCCTGGGGGTTATTCTCAACCGCAGGCAAGAGGCGGAGGCCTATATCGCTTACTTCCAGAAGTACCAGAAGCTGTTTGCGGAGCGGACAAAGAATATCCCGCTGAATAAGCGGCCGCTGGTCTATCTGGAACAGTACACCGATTACACGCTGAGTGGCCCGGGCTCCGGCGGCGCAGAGCTCCTGGACGGCATCGGGGCCAGGAATATCGGTGCCGGGCTGCGTGAGGCCTACCCCAAGATCAGTTCCGAGTGGCTGGTGGCCCGGAACCCGCAGGTGATCATCAAAGCGTGCAGCACCAGCGTTCCCAGCGGTTACGGGGAAAGTGCCGACGCCATGAAGAGCAAGCGCACGGAGATGATGCACAGGCCCGGCTGGAACAGGATTTCCGCCGTCCGGCAGGGGAAGGTCTACATGCTCTCCAGCGAGATCTTCACCGGGCCGCGGGCAATCGTGGGGATGGCCTACATGGCGAAGTGGCTCTACCCGCAGCTTTTCCGGGACATAAACCCGGAGGCGATCCACAAAGAGATGCTCAAAAAGTTTCTCGGCGTAGAGCTCAAAGGGGCTTATGTTTATCCTGAAAAGTAATGGCTCTGCTTTTAAAGAATACTGGCAATTTTTAGGACCATGTAGTATCATATGAGGAGGATCTTTGCGATGAAGCGGCTACGATTAGTTCTGCTGCTCTTTGTTGTGGCGTGTGCCCTTGTTCTGGCCTCGGCAGGTGGTGCTTTGGCAGCCACCACCAACTCGGCGCTCTGGTGCCCGAAAGTCAGCCCGGATACCACGGCGCAGCTCGGGGGGCTCTATATTAGCGAGAGCAATGCCATGTCGATCAAGCAGGGAGACTCGGTAACGCTCACACTTCCTTCGTTTGTAGAGCTTCAGAAGATGAGCTTTAAATTTGTAGATAGTTCTTCTTATTTCCCAAGCAAAGCGGGTGGTTGTTCCATCCAAGTTATTTTTAACCCAGATCTATATTCTGTACAAGCTACGGTATATGATAATTCAAATGGTTATCAATCTAATACTCAATCAGGTTCTTATGGTGATGAGAAAATATTGTTCAGTGATAATAACGGTAGTGAACTATGGATCCAGGCTACAAGCAGGCAGAGCGTCACCCTTAAATTGAAAGCCGTACCTCGTGATCAACTCCCCAAATATAAGTATTTCAGGACCTTTATCTACTTCGACCAGGTCAACATCAAGCCCGTAGCTCCCGAAGACCTGGATTCCTCCGACATCAAGGTCACCCTGGACGCGCCTTCGACCTCGGGCTTCTCTTCCGGCTCGGTGACCATAGGCACGCTCGTCACGGCCGGCGGGAGCACGATAACCGCGGCCTCCCCGGCCAGCATTACTGATGCCGGCGGTTCTATAGCCGACATCACGCTGAAAGAGGACGTCCCCGGTGCGCTTAAAAACAACGCAGATGTTTTTCCCCAGGGGAACACGGTCAAGCTCGTCCTGAGCCCCGGCTTCACCTGGGACACCGTGACTCTCATCCCGCAGGGCGGCTTTGGTAGCGACAGCGTAGCTTATGATGTTTATAGCGGGAAGGACGGCTGTAGCGCCCTCTACCTCAAGATTAACCAGGAAAGCAGCGGTAGTCCCGGGCAGATTATCATCAAGGCTTCCGTGAAGGCGAATGAACCCTACACTACCGCGCGTGACGTGAAGGTCACCTACAGCGGCACCAACCCCGGCGTGGGCGGTGAGAAGATCGCCGAGGTGACGGTGGCGAAATACCTCGTCTCCGGTGTCAGCGTGGCTGCCAGGAGCACCCTGGACGTGGTGGCCGGGCGGGCCGGCCAGCAGGTCGGTAATTTCACCATTGCCGAAGGTATGCCTGGCGACCTGCCCCAGGGCAGGCTTATCAGCCTGACTCTCCCCGAGGGGGCGAAGTGGAGACAGAAGCCTACCGTCTCTCGCGAGGCTGGGGACGGCGTTCTCGAATATTACGACACCCGCGACGACGGGCGTACGCTGGTCTACAAAGTTACCACCGCTTCCAAATCACGCACCAGCTTCTGCTTCAAAAACGCCACCGTGGATCTGGCGCTCAACGTGCCGGAGGAGCTGGCCGTCACGGTGAAGGGTCCCGGCCTTGACGGCACTGTGACCGTGGCCCACGTCCAGGCGCCGGTGGCGGTATCTGCGGCAGGCGGGACGGTCCGCGCCGGTGCTCAGGAGCAGGCGGTCGGCGCGCTCACCATCAAGGAAAACCTGCTGGGGGCGCTCCGGGCCCGGGATGCTGCCGGCAACCGTGCGGTTTTAAAGCTCACCCTGCCTTCGGGCGTGCGCTTTACCCGGGTTCCCACCGTGCAGGTGAGCGCGGGGGACCTGGAGCTCGATGGTTCGGGTATCAAGCTTGAAGATAAAGACCGGACACTCGTTATCCCGGTGAAGCTTTCCAGCGCCACACCCGTGGAGCAGCAGCTTCCGGAAACCGGCCAGGGTGAAGAGAGTGCCGGGGAAAGCGAGAGCAGCAGTGAGGCGGTTGCCCAGGAGGCGGGAAGTACGGTGACCGTGCAGGACATTTCCCTCACCGTGGACCGTACGGCCCCTGAAGGCGATATTACCCTCGAAGTAAGCGGTAGCGCCCTCACCGAAACCGCGGACCTGTTCTCTTCCTCCGACAATCAACTGACCTGCGTGCTGGCACGTTGCCTGACACCGGCACCCGTTTCCATAAAGGCTGGAGCGGTCTTCACCATTGGAAGCAATAAATACCGTACTGGCGATGAGGAAAAAGAAATGGATGTCGCCCCTTATGTCAAGAACGGCCGTACTTTTGCTCCGGTGAGGTACCTTGCCCTGGCTGCCGGACTGAAAGAAGAAAACATCCTCTGGGATGCGAAAAACAGGACCGTAACCATCCTGGCCGGCAAGCGTGTGGTTCAGTTCAAGGTGGGTCAGAAATCGTATCTCATCCAGGGTGTCCCCATCTCCATGGATGTGGCCCCGGAAATAGTAAACGGCCGCCTGATGCTACCTTACCGCTTTGTGGCTCAGGCGCTGGGTCTGCAGGCCAGGTGGCTTGCTGACTCCCGGCAGGTAGTTATCAGTTAATCAGGGTGGAGCCGGGGCACCGCCCGGGCAGCGGTGCCCCGGGCTCTCTATCTCGAAAGGAGGCGGTTCCTGGTGCGGCTTCAGGTCAAGGGCGTGTGTTTTGCTTACGGAAGCGTATCAGTTCTGGAAGATGTTACTTTTAAGGTGCAGGGCGGGGAGACACTGGGTATCATAGGACCCAATGGTTCCGGCAAGAGTACCCTCTTGCGCTGCCTGGCCAGAGTGCTGAAACCGCGCATGGGGACGATTTTCCTGGATGGGAAGAACCTGGCTGCTCTGCGCGGTCGTGAGGTGGGTCGCTGTCTGGGCTATGTGCCCCCACCCGGCACGGAACATGCTTTTCCGAGTACTGTGCTGGAAACCGTGCTGCAGGGGCGGCGCCCGCACCTCACCTGGGGGGTTGGCCATGCCGACCTTGCTGCGGTGACCAGGGCCCTGGCCTATCTCGGCTTGACCGACCTCGGGGAACGCCAGCTCGGGGAACTTTCCAGCGGCCAGCGGCAAAAGGTACTTATCGCCCGAGCCCTGGCCCAGGAACCTGAGGTTTTCCTCCTGGACGAGCCCACGGCCACTCTTGATATACGTTACCAGCTTGAGGTTCTGGCGCGGATGCGGGAACTTGCTGCGGAACAGGGTCGGGTGGTGATAATGGTTCTTCACGACCTCAACTTGGCCAGCCGCTTCAGTAACCGGCTCTTGCTTCTGCACGGCGGGCGCATTGTAGCCGCCGGCACCCCCAGAGCGGTGCTTTCACCGGATAACATCCGGGCGGTTTACGGCGTTGAGGCGGTGGTAACTGAAAATCAGTGGGGCCTGCAGGTGACGCCCCTGGCACCGCTGGAGATGGAGGAAACCGGGGAAAGAGCGGGGGAGGTTCTGGCTGCCCGGGCCTGACCACAGGGTATAACTGTCTCTCCATGGGGCTTTTTGTGGGGTGTTCTTTTTATCGGTAGGTGGTCATAACGGGGGACGTGGAAGGGGTGGTTGAGGTTGCAAGGTGGCGGAGCCGGGATCAGGTTTGAAGAGCAACCGGCTGTAATGATTGAAGCCAAAAACGTCGTTAAACAATACGGGCGTACCACGGCCGTAGCCGGTCTGAGCTTCCAGGTTTTCAACAAGGAAATCTTTGGCCTCCTGGGCCCCAACGGGGCCGGCAAGACCACCACCATCCGCATGCTGACCACCCTGACCAGACCCACCTCCGGAGAGCTGTATGTGGCCGGTTACCCAGTAGCCACCCGTCCGGTCGAGGTCAAGAAACGCATTGGCGTGGTGCCCCAGCAAAATAACCTGGAGCGGGAACTGACGGGGCGGGAAAACCTTTTACTCCATGCCCTGCTCCACAGGATGCCCCGGGTGGAGCGGCAGCGGCGCATCGAGGAGTTGCTGGATTATGTAGGTCTTTCTGCCCGGGCTGGTGAACGGGTACAGTATTACTCCGGCGGGATGGCCCGGCGCCTGCTCATTGCCCGTGCTCTGCTGCATCGCCCGCCTATTCTTTTTCTGGATGAACCGACCATCGGCCTGGACCCGCAGACACGCCGGAAGATCTGGGATTTAATCCAGCTGATGAACCGGGACGGGATGACGGTGCTTTTGACCACTCATTATATCGAAGAGGCGGACAGCCTGTGTCACCGGGTAGGCATCATCGACCATGGCAGGCTTATCGCCCTGGGGACACCGGCGGAATTAAAGGAGAGGCTGGGGAATTACTGCGTGGAATTCTTGAGCGAACAGGGTACCGAGCGGCATTTCTTCGCCACCAGGAGCGAAGCGAAGGCCTATGCCGGGAGCAAGGACTTTGATACGGTAGTCCGCCGTACGAACCTGGAAGATGTTTTTGTGGAGCTGACCGGCCGTGAAGCAAGGGAACTGGCCTCATTCTGAAAAGTTGCCTGCCGGTGTGAGTACCCCCATGGCCGGGAGTTCTCTTGAAGCCGGGCCGCCTTTGATCTGCCTGGACTGGCTGCCCATTGTGCTGGCTATGTGCCTTGTCTGGCGGCGGCGGTGGTGGCGCTTTCTCATCGGGGGATTGAACAGGCCGCTGATCTTTCTGGTCATTTTTGCCTGGAATCTCGGTGGCAGGGCAGTTGCTGGCACCGGAAGTTACCTGGGCTTCCTGGTGCCCGGCCTTGTGGTCATGGCTGCGGTCTCGGCCAGTTACGCCGACCTGGTCAATTGGTTTACGTTGCGGCGCACCCACATGCGGGTTTTGGATGAATACCTGCTCGCTCCCATTTCCAACAGGTCCCTTCTACTCGGGCACGTGCTGGGTGCAGGGTTCAAGGGGTTTCTTACTTCGCTGCTGGTGTTCCTGACCGCGTCCCTGCTGGTCAGAGGATTCCAGTTTTCCGTTTTCTGCTTGATGCAATTATTAATTATATGCCTCACCTTTGCCTGCCTGGCAGTGGCCGTGGCTATGGTAGCCGGAGGGGATAAGGATACATTAATGTTTACCAACCTGATTGTATTTCCCATGACCTTTTTCTGCGGCACTTTTTTCCCGGTGGAGCATTTGCCGGGTTTGCTGGGACGCTTTAGCTGGTGGCTGCCCCTGACGGCTGCCACATATAACCTGCGTGCCCTGGTTCTGACCGGTGCCGGTAAGCCGGGGTGGTTTTTGCAGAGTTTAAGCTGGCTGGCCGGCCTGTATCTGGTGGCCTACCTGTTATTGAGGTGGCGGCGGGAAGATTGAAAAAAGACAGCGGCTGTCAGGTCTGCTCGGATGACCTTCTGGAGTGGTGATGTTGATTGTCCGATCCCGCCAGACATACAGTTAAACAGCCTGAGAAGATTGGTGTGTCGTCCGGGTTCAAACCCCGGTCTGGTCAGGATTTGCGGGGTGCTTCAACTGGTTTTCCGGCAACTACGGGTGGGATAAAAGCCCGTCTCTTCTCACCCCCATGGTATCCGATTATCTGGGAGGAAATGATTTACTGGCGGAGCAAGTTCTGGCTCTACCTGGCCACCTACATGCTCTCCCCCATGCTCT
>NZ_JBNATZ010000036.1:0-15906 GCF_049701015.1 Desulfofundulus sp. | reverse complement strand
AGGTGGCCGTACCGTCGGAGCCGGCGTGGTCACCCAGATTATCGAGTAGCCAGGAGAGCGAGAAGTGGGAAGTGGAAAGTGGGGTCAGTGTCAGAAAACCTCACGTCCCACTTCTCCTGTTTACAAAAGTAAATGTTGGGTAAATGTTCGGTAGAACCACGGCCGGAGCAAAGCAGGTCTGTCCGGAACGGGGTCACGCGTGGTTTCGCTGAATGTTTGCTACAAATAACCTCTGCCGGGTTTGAAAGGAGGTAGCCCGTTGAAAAAGCAAAAGATTCGCATCCGGCTGAAAGCTTACGATCACCACATGCTGGATCAGTCGGCCCAGAAGATTGTGGAAACCGCCCGGCGTACCGGCGCCCAGGTAGCCGGCCCTATTCCTTTACCTACGGAGAAAAATATTTACACCATTTTGCGTTCACCCCATGTAAACAAGGACTCGCGGGAACAATTTGAGATACGGACGCACAAGCGTTTGATTGATATCCTGGAACCCACTCCCAAAACCGTGGACGCTTTAATGCGCCTGGATCTGCCTGCCGGGGTGGACATTGAAATCAAGCTTTGAGCTTTAGGAGGTGCTAAGGATCATGCCCAAGGGCATCCTCGGCCGTAAAGTCGGCATGACCCAGATTTTCAATGATGCCGGGCAGGCCATTCCAGTCACGGTCATTGAAGCCGGTCCCTGTATAGTGGTGCAGAAAAAAACCCCCGAGCGGGACGGATACAGTGCGATTCAGCTGGGTTTTGTTGAGAAGCCCGAGCGTCTTGTCAATAAACCCCTGAAGGGGCATTTTGCCAAAGCCGGCGTACGGCCATTGCGTTATTTGAGGGAAATACGGGTTGAGAATGCGGAAGATTATCAGGTGGGACAGGAAATCAAAGCCGATGTCTTTACAATCGGTGAAAGGGTGGATGTGGTTGGTACATCCAGGGGCCGTGGTTTCGCGGGCGGCATTAAGCGCCACGGCTTTCACCGGGGACCCATGGCTCACGGTTCCAAGTACCACCGCCGGCCCGGTTCCCTGGGAGCGAAAGGACCGGCCCGGGTTTTCAAAGGAAGAAAATTGCCCGGACATTACGGTGTGGAGCGGGTAACGGTGCAAAACCTGGAAGTAGTGCGGGTGGACCCGGAAAGAAATCTTCTGGCGGTGAAAGGATCTGTCCCCGGCCCTCGCGGGGGTCTTTTACTGGTCAAGGAAACCGTTAAGGCCCGCTAGTAACCAGGCACCGGAAGGAGGAAAGCGTTATGCCTACAGTTGCCGTATATAATGTCAACGGGGACCAGGTGGGCGAGATTCACTTGCGGGACGATGTCTTCGGTGTCCCCGTCCATATGTCCGTGCTGCACGATGCTGTTGTCTGGCAGCTGGCAGGGCGCCGGCTGGGAACCCATGATACCAAGACACGTGGCGAGGTTCGCGGCGGCGGGCGCAAACCCTGGCGCCAGAAAGGTACCGGTCGCGCACGTCACGGCAGCATCCGTTCGCCCATCTGGCGTAAAGGCGGCATAGTCTTTGGTCCTCATCCCCGGGACTACAGTTACAGGTTACCCCGCAAGGTGCGGCGCCTGGCCATGAAATCCGCACTTTCGGCCAAGGTGCAGGACGGCAAAATTGTGGTCCTGGAGGACTTGAAGCTTGAACAGCCCCGTACCAGGGACATGGTACGCATTTTGGGGAACCTCAAGGTAAATGACAAGGCCCTGGTTGTTACTGCCGACCGGGAGGAAAACGTGTTCAAGTCGGCACGCAACATTCCCGGTGTTAAACCTGTGGCTGCCGACGGTCTTAATGTGTACGACCTGCTGGCGCATAATACGCTGGTTATCACGAAGGATGCGGTGGCCAGGGTCCAGGAGGTGCTGGCCCAGTGAAAAATCCCCGGGATATTTTAAAGCGGCCGGTTGTGACGGAGAAAAGCATGTCCCTGCTGGCCGACAATAAGTATACCTTTATCGTCGACCCCCGTGCCAACAAGGTGGAAATTAAAAAAGCAGTGGAAGAACTCTTCAAGGTGAAAGTGGAGAAAGTCAATACCATGCGGGTTAAAGGAAAGGCAAAACGGGTGCGGAACATTGTTGGTCGCCGCCCCGACGTGAAAAAAGCCATCGTCACCCTGCGGAAAGGGGATAAGATCGAACTGTTTGAGGGTGTGTAAAACTTCCCTCCCCCCGATTCGGGTGCGCGGGCGGTTTAATCTGGAAGGAGGGAAATCAGTTGGGTATTAAAAAGTTCAAGCCTACATCTCCCGGGCGGCGGTTTGTGACCGTATCGACCTTTGACGAGATTACCAAAACCGAACCTGAAAAATCCCTGCTGGTGCCGCTGAAAAAAAAGGCCGGCCGTAATTTCCAGGGCAGGATTACTGTGAGACACCGTGGTGGCGGCCACAAGCGCATGTACCGGATCATTGACTTCAAGAGGGATAAAGATGGCGTTCCGGCCAGGGTGGCCAGCATTGAATACGACCCCAACCGTTCGGCCCGCATTGCCCTGTTGCATTACGCCGACGGGGAAAAGCGCTATATCCTGGCTCCCGTAGGGCTGGAAGTTGGTATGACAGTGGTATCGGGTCCCGATGCAGACATCAAGGTGGGTAACACGTTGCCCCTGCGGAACATTCCGGTAGGTACACTGGTGCACAACCTGGAACTGTACCCTGGTGGAGGCGGTCAGCTGGTGCGCTCGGCGGGTGCGGCCGCTCAGGTTATGGCCAAGGAAGGTAAGTACGCTCATATTCGTATGCCCTCGGGTGAAATGCGCCTGCTCCTATTGGATTGCCGGGCCACCATCGGCCAGGTCGGTAATGTGGAGCACGAAAACATCACCATCGGTAAGGCCGGCCGGTCTCGCTGGTTGGGCATCAGGCCGACCGTGCGCGGTGTGGTTATGAACCCGGTTGATCACCCCCACGGTGGTGGCGAGGGCCGTTCACCCATTGGCCGTAACCCGGTTACTCCCTGGGGTAAGCCTGCCCTGGGTGCCCGTACGCGGAAGAAGAAACCCAGCGATCGCCTGATTATCAAGAGAAGGGCGAAGTAATTGTTAATCGGGCAGCAGCCGGAAGGAGGTAGGTTAAAAGGCTATGGGACGTTCTTTGAAGAAGGGCCCCTACTGCGATCCGAAGCTCTTGAAAAAAATCGAGGAAATGAATGCCAAAGGTGAAAAGCGGGTCATCAAGACCTGGTCCCGGCGTTCAACCATTTTCCCGCAGATGATCGGTCACACTATTGCGGTCCATGATGGCCGGAAACATGTGCCTGTTTACATTACCGAGGATATGGTGGGGCACAAGCTGGGCGAGTTTGCTCCCACCCGCTTGTTCCGTGGTCACGGTGCCCACACCGAAAGATCCACGGCCCTGAAGTAATCTTAAGGAGGGTTTGGGATGGAAGCCAGAGCAGTGGCCAGGCATGTCCGTATTTCGCCCCGCAAGGTGCGCCAGGTGGTGGATCTCATCCGGGGGAAGAGCGTGCGTGAAGCACTGGCCATACTGAGGTTTACGCCTAAAAGGGCCGCGGTTCCGGTAGCCAAGGTAATCAAATCAGCTGCGGCCAATGCCGAACACAACTACGATATGAATCCCGACAATCTTTATATTGCAGCGGCTTATGTGGATCAGGGTCCAACCTGGAAACGTTACCAGGCCCGGGCCATGGGCCGGGCGGATCTGTTGCGCAGGCGGACCAGCCACATCACTGTTGTGGTCAAAGAAAAGGAATAGAAAAGGAGGAGTAGTGTGGGCCAGAAGGTACATCCCAAAGGGCTGCGCATTGGCATTATCAAAGACTGGGACGCTAAATGGTTTGCCGATAAGAAAAATTTTGCCAGCCTGCTCTTAGAAGATGTGAAGCTCCGCAGGTATATCAAGCAAAAACTTTATGCTGCCGGCATTTCCCGCATAGTCATTGAACGGGCGGCCAACCGTATTCGCATCAGCGTTTATACCGCCAAACCGGGGATAGTCATCGGACGGGGCGGCGCAGAAGTAGAAAATCTGCGCCGGGAACTGGAAAAGATGACACATAAGCAGGTGCATATAAACATCGTGGAAATTAAGGTCCCCGAACTGGATGCCCAGCTGGTGGCGGAAAACGTAGCCGCACAGATCGAAAAACGGGTTGCCTTCCGGCGGGCTATGAAGCAAGCTGTTGCCAGGGCAATGAAGATGGGTGCCAAGGGTATCAAAGTTTCTGTCAGTGGCCGGCTGGCCGGTGCGGAGATCGCCCGTACCGAGTGGTACAGTGAGGGCAAGGTACCCCTGCATACCCTGCGGGCGGATATAGATTATGGCTTTGCAGAGGCCGACACAACTTACGGCAAAATCGGCGTGAAAGTATGGATCTATAAGGGAGAAGTGTTGCCGGAGGCCAAGGCCGGGGCCGGCCAGGGAGGGGAGAAGGCCTATGCTCATGCCCAAGAGGGTTAAGTATCGTAAGCAACATCGTGTAAGAGATTTGAGCGGCAGGGCCAAAGGTGGTACCGAGGTCCACTTTGGTGATTACGGACTTATGGCTCTGGAGCCTGCCTGGATTACCAGCCGTCAGATTGAGGCTGCTCGTATTGCCATGACCCGCCACATTCGCCGGGGTGGGAAGGTGTGGATAAGAATATTTCCCGACAGGCCTATAACTGCCAAGCCTGCCGAAACCCGGATGGGCAGCGGGAAAGGTGCTCCCGAGTACTGGGTAGCGGTTGTAAAACCCGGGCGGATACTCTTCGAGCTGGGCGGTATTGAAGAGGAGGTGGCCCGGGAAGCCATGCGCCTGGCCTCTCACAAGCTGCCCATTAAAACAAAGTTTGTCAAACGTGGGAGTGAGGCAAATGAAGGCTAAGGATTTGCGGGAACTATCCGATGAGGAGCTGATCAAAAAGCTTGATGATTCCAAAGACGAGTTGTTCAAGCTGCGGTTCCAACTGGCTACCAACCAGCTGGATAACCCTATGAAGATCAGGGAAGTGCGCCGGAACATCGCCCGTTTGAAGACTGTGCTCCGGGAACGGGAGCTGGGCATCCGGCGGGCCTAACGAAAGGGGAGTCACGAGGTGGAAGTTCGTAAACAGCGCAAAGTCCGGACAGGACGCGTGGTCAGCGATAAAATGGATAAAACGGTAGTGGTGGCGGTTGAAACTCTGGTGCGGCACCCTCTATACCAGCGGACCATTCGTAAAACCAAAAAATTTAAAGCACATGATGAAGAGAATGCCTGCCGTGTTGGGGATAAGGTTCGCATTATGGAAACTCGACCCCTTTCGAAGGAAAAACGCTGGCGTGTGGTTGAAATCCTGGAACGGGCTGAACGGATCTAATAAGCCCTTGTGAAGGGAGGTTAAAAGCCGATGATCCAGGTACAGTCAATGCTCAATGTTGCTGACAACACCGGCGCTCGCCGCTTGATGTGTATTCGCGTGCTTGGTGGTAGCATGCGCCGTTATGCAAGCCTGGGTGATGAAATAATTTGTTCCGTCAAAGAGGCTACGCCCGGAGGCGTTGTCAAGAAAGGCGATGTGGTACGGGCTGTGGTTGTGCGGACCAACAAGGAAGTGCGTCGCCCGGATGGCTCATACATCAAATTTGATGAAAACGCTGCGGTGATTATCAAGGACGACAAAAGCCCCCGTGGCACCCGTATTTTTGGGCCGGTTGCCCGGGAGTTGCGCGATCGGGATTTCATGAAGATTATTTCCCTGGCTCCGGAGGTAATTTAGCCGGGGAGGCTGGAGGTTGGTCAGGATGCCCAAGTTACATGTGCGTAAGGGCGATACGGTGCTGGTACTGACCGGCAAATATGCCGGCAAAAAGGGCAAGGTGCTGGCGGCCTTACCGGCTAAAGGCCGGGTAATTGTTGAGGGCGTGAACATCGTGAAACGCCACACCAGGCCCAACCCCCGTATGCCCCAGGGAGGCATTGTGGAGAAGGAAGCACCAATCCATGCTTCGAATGTCATGCTGGTCTGCAATAAGTGCAACAAACCAACCCGCATTGGTAAAAAATTTCTGGAGGACGGCAAAAAAGTGCGGGTATGTAAAAAATGCGGGGAAGAACTAGGCTAAAAGTAGGCTAAGAGGCAGGTGAAAAAGCATGCCGAGACTTAAAGATAAATATAAAAACGAAGTAGTCAAGGCCATGATGCAGAAGTTCGGCTATAAAAACGTGATGGAGGTACCCAGGCTCGAAAAAGTGGTTATCAACATGGGGGTGGGTGAGGCTACCCATAACAGCAAAGCCATGGACGCGGCTGTAAGCGATTTGAGCACCATTACCGGTCAGCGTCCGGTTATCACCCGTGCCAAGAAGTCCATAGCCGCTTTTAAAGTACGCCAGGGGATGACGGTGGGGTGTAAAGTAACCCTGCGGGGAGACCGCATGTATGAGTTTATCGACAAACTTTTTAACGTGGCTCTGCCCAGGGTGCGGGACTTCCGGGGGGTTTCACCCAGGTCTTTTGACGGACGCGGCAACTATAGCCTGGGCATCCGGGAGCAGTTGATCTTCCCCGAAATCGAATATGATAAAGTCGACAAAGTACGGGGAATGGACATTATTTTTGTAACCACGGCCAAAACCGACGAAGAAGCGAGGGAGCTCTTACGCCTGCTGGGCATGCCCTTCGCGGCTGCTTGAGCTACCGGTAACTGAAAATCCTCAAACGGTTATGAATCGTATATAAGGGGGGACAAAAGTGGCCAAAAAATCAATGATTATTAAGGCGATGCGCGAACCCAAGTTCAAGGTGCGCCAGCACAACCGCTGCAAGATTTGCGGCCGTCCCCGGGCGTACATGCGCAAGTTCGGCATCTGCCGTATTTGTTTCCGGACTCTTGCCTATCGGGGCGAGATTCCCGGTGTTCGCAAGGCCAGCTGGTAAAGAGGAAGGGGGTATTGCCATGGTCATGACTGACCCGATAGCGGATTTTCTCACCCGTATTCGCAATGCCAATACGGTTTATCTCGATAAAGTGGAGGCCCCTGCATCCCGCCTGAAGAAGGCCATTGCCGATATTCTCAAGGAAGAGGGCCTGATTAAGGATTATGAAGTAATTGACGACGGCAAGCAGGGCATCATCCGCGTTTATTTAAAATACGGACCTGACAAGAAAAGGGTAATCACAGGATTAAAAAGGATTTCCAGGCCGGGCCTGCGGGTTTACGCCCGTAAGGATTCAATCCCGAAGGTTCTGGGTGGTCTGGGTATTGCCATCCTGTCCACCTCCAAGGGCATTATGACCGATAAAAAGGCCCGGAAACTGGGCGTGGGCGGCGAAGTAATCTGCTACATTTGGTAGGAGGAGGGAAGGCTTGTGTCCAGGATTGGCAGAAAGCCAATTACCCTGCCCCAGGGGGTTGAGGTGCAAATAGAAGGCAATACCGTGCGCATCAAGGGGCCCAAGGGCCAGCTCGAACGGGAATTTCACCGGGATATGCGTATCCGTCTGGACGAGGAGGGCCGTCTGGTGGTGGAACGTCCCTCGGATGAAAAGCTGCACCGGTCCCTGCACGGTTTGACCCGCACCCTGCTCTTCAACATGGTGGAAGGGGTTACCAGGGGGTTCGCAAAGACGCTGGAACTGGTTGGTGTAGGTTACCGGGCCACCAAGCAGGGCAACAAGCTGGTGCTGTCCGTGGGCTATTCCCACCCGGTCGAGATTGTCCCCCCGCCAGGGCTGGAGATAGAAGTTCCGGCGCCAACCAGGATTGTGGTCAGGGGAACGGATAAAGAAAAGGTTGGTGCTCTGGCTGCTGTTATTCGCAGTGTACGGGAGCCGGAACCTTACAAGGGCAAAGGCATCAAGTACGAAAACGAACAAATCCGGCGCAAGGCCGGCAAGGCTGGCGGTAAAGGTAAGAAGTAGGGAGGCTTGATTGCTTTGATTAAGAAACCGGATCGCAAGGCATTGCGGGCCAAAAGGCATTTACGGGTACGCAAGAAGATTTCCGGTACCGCCGAGCGCCCCAGGTTGAATGTCTTCCGGAGCTTAAAGCACATGTATGCTCAAATTATTGATGATGAACGGGGAATTACCCTGGTCAGCGCTTCGACCCTTTCCCCCGAATTGAAGGGGCAGCTCAAGGCAGGCGGCAATAAAGAAGCAGCTGCCGCGGTGGGTCGTCTGGTGGCCCAGAAAGCTCTGGAGCGCGGGATTAAAAGAGTGGTCTTCGATCGGGCCGGGTATATTTATCACGGCCGGGTGAAGGCTTTAGCTGAGGCCGCCCGGGAAGCCGGTCTGGAATTCTAGCTGACAAAGGAGGGAAACGGGTGACCAGGATTGATGCCAGTAAGCTTGAGCTTACCGAAAAAGTAGTTTCCATTAACCGTGTGGCCAAGGTGGTCAAAGGCGGACGGCGCTTTAGTTTTTCGGCCCTGGTGGTGGTAGGCGATGGAAACGGCCGGGTGGGTGCCGGTTTGGGTAAGGCAGGTGAGGTACCCGAGGCCATTCGCAAGGGCATTGAAGATGCCAAGAAAAACATGATCCAGGTGCCCCTGTCGGGAACCACGATTCCCCATGAAGTTGTTGGAGAGTTTGGCGCCGGTAAGGTGCTTTTAAAACCGGCAGCTCCCGGTACCGGGGTAATTGCCGGCGGCCCGGTGCGGGCGATTCTGGAATGTGCCGGGATCCGGGATATCCTCACCAAATCCCTTGGTTCGCATAACGCCAATAATATGGTACATGCCACCATGGAGGCATTGAAGAGTCTGAAAACCCCGGAAGAGGTGGCCCGGCTGCGGGGTAAAACGATGGAAGAATTACTGGGCTAGGGGGGTAAGAACGTGGCCAAGCTGAAGATTACCCTGATTAGAAGTCTCATCGGGCGCCCCGAAGACCAGCGCGTAACCGTACGCACTCTTGGCTTGCGCAAACTGCACCGTTCGGTAGTTCATGAAGATACGCCTCAAATACGGGGCATGATTAACAAAGTATCCCACCTGGTCAAAGTGGAGGAAGTTTAAATCAAACGAATTAAAAGATGGTCTTCTTGACCGGTGACTAAAATGGAGGTGTGATTGTGGCTCAACTGCATGACCTGCGACCCAACCCTGGTGCGCGTACCAGGCCCACTCGTAAGGGGCAGGGTATAGGTTCGGGGTTGGGGAAAACAGCCGGCCGGGGGCATAAGGGACAGAAAGCGCGTTCCGGCGGAGGTGTAAGACCCGGTTTTGAAGGCGGCCAGATGCCCTTGCAGCGGCGCATACCGAAGCGGGGTTTTACAAATGCACCCTTTAAGAAGGAAATAATCGCCGTAAATATTGAAGCCCTGAACCGCTTTGAAAACGGTACGGTCGTAACTCCGGAAACTCTCCTGGCCGAACGTGTGATTAAAAAGCTGGGGGATGGAGTAAAGATCCTGGGGGAAGGGCAGCTGGAAAAGGCGCTTACCGTCCGGGCTCACGCGTTCAGCAAATCGGCAGTGGAAAAGATTGAAGCTGCCGGCGGTAAGGCTGAGGTGATCTAGGTGCTGGAGAACCTCAAAACCGCCGTCAGGATTGATGAACTGCGTTCAAAGCTTCTCTTCACCCTGGCTATGCTCTTTGTTTTTCGTATCGGTGCCCACATTCCCGTTCCGGGAGTCAATGTAAAGGTTTTTGCAAGGCTGCTCGAAACCGGTGCTCTCTTCGGCTTTTTTGACGTGATTTCGGGCGGTGCCTTTAAAAACTTTTCCATCTTTGCCATGAGTATCACACCGTACATCAACGCTTCTATAATCATGCAGCTATTGACGGTGGTGATACCTTCTCTGGAGCGGCTGGCCAAGGAAGGTGAAGAGGGACGGAAAAAAATCGTCCAGTACACCCGCTACCTTACTGTAGTACTGGCGTTTATCCAGGCTATCGGTATCAGTTTCGCCCTGCGCAACCAGCATGTGCTGGTGAAAACCACTGTCGGCCACTACATCCTTGTGGCCCTGACCCTGACTGCCGGGACCGCCTTCCTGATGTGGATTGGGGAACAGATAACCGAAAAAGGCATTGGTAACGGCATCTCCCTGCTGATCTTCGCAGGTATCGTCTCCAGGGTGCCGGCAGGTGTTGTCAGGGTCGTTCAATACCTGCAGGCCGGGACGATCAACATTTTCAGCGTGATCCTCCTCCTGATCATCGGCGCTGTGGTCATCGCAGCTATTGTGGCTGTTAATGAAGGCCAGCGGCGCATTCCCGTGCAGTACGCCAAGCGCGTGGTTGGAAGACGGGTATACGGAGGGCAGTCCACGCACCTGCCCCTCAGGGTGAACCAGGCTGGCGTTATCCCGGTGATATTTGCCTCTTCCATTCTGATGTTCCCGGAACAGCTTGCCAGCTGGTTTAAAAACACCTGGTTTGGCAACTGGTATCTGGCATATTTTGCCTGGGGTACGCCCATGCACACCATCATTTATGCTCTGCTGGTGATTGGCTTTACCTACTTCTATACTGCCGTCATCATGAACCCGGTGGATATCGCCGAAAACATTAAAAAATATGGCGGTTTCATTCCGGGTATACGGCCCGGCCGTCCTACAGCGGAGTATATAAGCAGGGTTATGAGCCGGGTAACCCTGGCGGGGGCCGTTTTCCTGGCCTTGATTGCCATCCTGCCGAACTTTGTCCTGCTGGCTACCCGTATCCCCCAGATTTATTTTGGTGGTACTGCCCTGTTGATTGTGGTGGGGGTGGCCCTGGATACCATGAAGCAGGTTGAATCCCACATGCTGATGCGCAGCTACCAGGGTTTCATCAAGTAGGGAGTTGACCTTTAAATGATCATAATCAAGTCGCAGCGGGAGCTGCGCTATATGCGCGATGCAGGTCGCGTGGTGGCGGGGGTCCTGAACGAGCTCTCGCGGGCTGTTAAACCGGGGGTGACCACAGCAGAACTGGACCGGCTGGCCGAGGACTTTATCCTTGCCCGGGGTGCCAGGCCCGCGTTTAAGGGGCTTTACGGTTTTCCGGCCAGTATCTGTACCTCGGTTAACGAGCAAGTGGTGCACGGCATTCCTGGTTTAAGAAAACTGGAAAGTGGAGATATTATCAGTATTGATGTCGGGGCGGAAATAAATGGATATTTTGGGGACGGTGCGGCCACTTTTCCAGTAGGCGATGTCTCCCCGGAAGCCCGGAAACTACTGGCCGTAACTGAAGGCGCCTTGTACGAAGGTATTCGTTGTGCCCGGCAGGGTAACCGGCTTTCGGATATTTCCCATGCCGTTCAGAGTTATGTGGAAAAGCACGGGTTTTCTGTGGTCCGGGATTACGTGGGGCACGGGATTGGTCGGAACATGCATGAGGAGCCGCAGGTGCCCAACTTTGGAAAGCCGGGGCGAGGTCCCAGGCTCAAGGCAGGTATGACTTTAGCCATTGAACCGATGGTTAATGCAGGTACCCATGAGGTGCGCACCCTTGAGGATAACTGGACGGTGGTAACCAGGGATTCCAGGCTTTCGGCCCATTTCGAGCACACCATTGCTGTCACCGATGGTGAGCCGGAGATTCTTACCCGGTTGTAGCTGGAGGTGATCCCGGTGAAGGACTATTTCACGCCGGGCCGGCTGGTAAGTTCCACTGCCGGCCGGGACAGCGGTAAATTTTACCTGATACTCGACCGTGTCAGCGAGACAAGGGTGCGGGTGGTCAATGGGACTGACCGCAGGGTGAGCGGGCCTAAGCTGAAGAACCTCAAGCATTTGAAAGTCTATCCACTGGTTGCCGGCGATATAGCGCACAAGGTAAGCACCGGCCAGCGGGTGACCGATCTGGAAGTTCGCAGGGCTCTTAAAGAACTGCTGGAAACTTATGGGCAGGCAATACCTGCGTCAGGCAAGCCATCGGATGAAACACTGGAGCAGAGTTAACAGGCTCCGGAAAGGAGGTTGGCTAAAGCCCATGTCTAAACAGGAAAAGGATGTTATTGAAGTTGAGGGCACTGTTGTTGAGCCACTTCCCAATGCCATGTTTCGAGTTGAACTGCAGAACGGCCATAAAGTCTTAGCTCATGTTTCCGGTAAAATTCGCATGAATTTTATCCGCATTTTACCCGGTGATCGGGTGCTGGTGGAACTGTCACCTTATGATTTGAGTCGGGGACGGATTGTTTACCGCTACAAATAAGGTTATGGTCCGGGTAAAGGAGGTTTGACAGATGAAAGTGCGCCCGTCGGTAAAACCCATCTGTGAGAAATGCAAGATTATCCGCCGTCATGGCAAAGTGATGGTTATATGCGAAAATCCAAAGCATAAGCAAAAACAAGGTTAATGGAGGTGTGTTTTCACGCATGGCACGTATTGCAGGGGTTGACCTGCCCAGGGATAAGCGGGTGGAGATCGCCCTGACCTATATTTACGGTATCGGCAGGCCCACGTCCCAAAAAATCCTGGCCCAGACGGGGATTAACCCAGACACCCGGGTACGTAACCTCACTGAAGACGAAGTAAACCGTTTGAGGGACGTTATTGAGAAAAATTACCGGGTAGAGGGCGACCTGCGCCGGGAAGTGGCCATGAATATTAAACGGCTCATTGAAATCGGCTGCTACCGTGGCTTGCGTCACCGCCGGGGCCTCCCGGTACGGGGCCAGCGCACAAAAACCAACGCCCGGACGCGCAAGGGTCCGAGGAAGACCGTGGGTGTGCGGCGGAAGAAATAAAGGGGGGTTAAGGTAAGATGGCCAGAAGAGCAGCACGAACCAAGAGGCGGGAGCGCAAGAACATAGAACACGGGGTGGCCCACATCCGCTCTACCTTCAACAACACCATTGTGACCATTACCGATACACGTGGGAACGCCATTTCATGGGCCAGTGCCGGGACCGTGGGATTCAAAGGTTCGCGGAAGAGTACACCCTTTGCCGCCCAGATGGCAGCCGAGGCAGCAGCCAGGGAGGCCATGGAACACGGCATGAAAACTGTTGAAGTGATGGTTAAGGGTCCTGGAGCGGGCCGGGAAGCGGCCATTCGCTCCCTGCAGGCCGCCGGGCTGGAAGTCAGCCTGATTAAAGACGTTACACCCATTCCCCATAATGGTTGCCGGCCTCCAAAACGCCGGAGAGTCTAAGGAGGTATCGAGGAGTTAAATGGCCAGATACACAGGACCGCAATGCCGGCTGTGTCGCCGTGAGGGAATCAAGCTTTATCTAAAAGGGGACCGCTGCTATACGGCCAAGTGTGCCCTTGACCGGCGGCCCTATGCGCCGGGCGCCCACGGGCAGGCGCGCCGCAAGATCAGCGAATACGGTTTGCAGCTGCGGGAAAAACAGAAGGCACGGCGTATCTACGGGGTGCTGGAAACTCAGTTCCGGAATTACTTTGAGCGTGCTGAACGCCAGCCGGGGATTACAGGTGAAAACCTTCTGCGTTTGTTGGAAAGGCGCCTGGATAACGTGGTCTATCGTCTGGGACTGGCTTCGTCCCGCATGGAGGCCAGGCAGCTGGTGCGTCACGGGCACTTCACAGTAAACGGACGGAAGGTGAATATCCCCTCCTACCTCGTAAGGGTAGGCGACGTTATTGCCGTACGGGAAAAGAGCAAAGACTCCCCGCGCATTAAGGAACTGATGGAAAGGGCAGCCGACAGGACACCCCCGCCCTGGCTGGAGTATGATGAGAATCAGGCGCAAGGTCGCGTGGTGGCCCTCCCAACCAGGGACCAGATTGATACTCCCGTACAGGAACACCTGATTGTGGAGCTTTACTCCAGGTAATGGCCTTGGTAAACTCTTATGGCCGGAACCGGCACTTGAGGGGGTTGCCGTATGCTGGAAATTGAGAAGCCCAGAATTGAGTGCGTGGAAAGCAGTCCCGACAACACTTATGCCAAGTTCGTGGTGGAACCCCTGGAGAGGGGATACGGGATTACGCTGGGTAATTCCCTGCGCAGGATCCTGCTTTCATCCCTTCCCGGGGCTGCAGTCACTTCGGTTAAAATCGAGGGTGTACTGCACGAGTTTTCAACCATTCCCGGCGTTCGCGAAGACGTAACCGATATCATTCTCAACCTGAAGAGTCTGTGTCTCAAGCTGCATACCGACGAAGAAAAGATCCTGCGGATTGAGGCCAGGGGTGAAGGGGCGGTTAAAGCAGGTGATATCATCCACGACCAGGACGTGGAGATCTTAAATCCCGACCTGCATATTGCCACCCTTGCCCCGAACGGCCGTCTGTTCATGGAAATTACCGTAGCCAAAGGAAGAGGTTATGTACCGGCGGAACGGAACAAGAAGGGAGATCACATCATTGGTGTCATCCCTGTGGATTCCGTGTTCACACCGGTACGCAAGGTCAACTACACGGTGGAAAACACCCGCGTGGGCCAGCGCACGGACTATGACAAGCTCACCCTGGAAGTATGGACTGACGGCAGTATAAGGCCCGATGAAGCTACCAGTCTTTCCGCCAAGATTTTGGGTGAGCACCTGCGCCTGTTCATCGGGCTTACCGAAGCGGTTAAAGATGTGGAAATAATGGTTGAGAAAGAAGAAGAAAAGAAGAACAAAATCCTGGAGATGACCATCGAAGAGCTGGACCTGTCTGTTCGCTCTTACAACTGCCTGAAGCGTGCAGGTATCAACACGGTGGAGGAACTCATCCAGCGCAATGAAGAAGAGATGATGAAGGTACGCAACCTGGGCAAAAAATCCCTGGAAGAGGTAATCAACAAGCTGAGTGAGCTGGGCCTATCCCTGCGCAAAAGTGATGAATAAGGGGGGAGTAAAAAAATGGCGTATCGGAAGCTGGGACGTAATACCGGTCACCGCCGGGCCATGCTCAGGAATCTGGTTACGTCCCTTTTCCGCGACAACCGTATTCAAACCACCGAACCCCGGGCTAAGGAAGTTAAAAGCATCGCCGACAAAATGGTTACCCTGGCCAAAAGGGGTGACCTTGCAGCCCGGCGTCAGGCGCTGGCTTATATCTATGACGAACGGGTGGTACGCAAGCTTTTTAACGACCTGGCTCCCAGGTATGCCGACCGTCCGGGCGGTTACACCCGTATTATCAAGACGGGTTACCGCCGGGGCGATGCTGCACCCATGGTGATCCTCGAACTTGTGTAAGTCGGAGATTAACATCCGGGGGCTAAGCCACACCTATCTGCCGGGCCAGCCCGGGGAAAGGATTGCCCTGCAAGATATTAACGGTGATATTCGCCAGGGGGAGTTGCTTGCCATTATTGGCCCCAATGGCTCGGGCAAATCTACCCTGGCCCGTCACTTTAATGCTCTGCTTCTGCCGACCCGGGGAACCGTTACGGTGAACGGTTTATCTACAGCTGATCCCGCAAATCTTTGGGAGATCCGCTGCCGGGTCGGGATGGTTCTGCAAAACCCGGACAACCAGCTGGTAGCGGCTCTGGTCGAAGAAGATGTGGCCTTCGGTCCCGAAAACCTGGGCCTGCCTCCTGCAGAAGTAAGGCGGCGGGTCGATCACGCTTTATCCATGGTTGGGCTTTCGGACCTGCGGCTGCGCCCGCCCCATTTGCTTTCCGGAGGGCAGAAGCAGCGGCTGGCCATTGCCGGTGCCCTTGCCATGAAGCCATCCTGCCTGGTACTTGACGAGCCTACGGCTATGCTGGACCCTGCCGGGAGGCGGGAGGTACTCGAGAGTATCCTGAGTTTGAACCGTCAGGAAGGCCTGACTGTCATCCTGGTTACCCACTTCATGGAAGAAGTTGTTTTCGCCGATAGGGTATGGGTCCTTTCAGAGGGCAGACTGGTATTGGAGGGAACACCCGCTTATGTATTCAGTCAGCGGGAAGTCCTGCAAAAAATTGGCCTGGCCCTGCCCGGACCGGCGGAACTGGCCTGGCGTTTACGGGTAGCCGGGTGGCCCATTCCTGCCGGCGTTCTTACTCTGGATGACCTGGTTACCTGCCTGGAAGGCTTATTGTCTAAAACAGGATGGGGGCGGCCTTAATGATCGTGGTGGAACACCT
>NZ_JBNATZ010000035.1:0-15957 GCF_049701015.1 Desulfofundulus sp. | reverse complement strand
AGAAACTTTGGCCACATCTTCATCGTAAGTATAACCCGTAGCGCCCACCTGGTCCTTGATTCTTTCCAGGACGGCCAGGGTCTTCTTGAGATCACTCTTGTTGACGGTGAAGGCTATGTCATTAAGTCCGTCCCGCATGGCGCTCTGGATGATCATGTCCACATTGATATTCTCATCAGCCAGTGCCCGGAAGATCCTCCAGGCGATACCCGGGCGGTCATATACGTCAAAAAGGGCAACTTTGGCAATGTTTAAGTCATGAGCCACACCGGTCACAACCATGGACCTTTCCATTTCACAAACCTCCTTAACAATGGTCCCAGGGTTATAGTTGAAACTGCTGCGCACATGCAGAGGAACACCGTGAAGCTTTGCACATTCCACCGCCCGGTAATGGAGTACTCCGGCACCCAGGTGGGCCAGTTCCAGCATCTCGTCATAAGAAACGCTGGGCAGCTTGCGGGCATCGGGAACTATACGCGGATCAGCGGTGAAAACACCATCGACATCGGTGTAGATCTCGCAAAGGTCCGCTCTCAAGGCAGCAGCCAGAGCCACAGCGGTAGTATCGGAACCACCTCTACCCAAAGTAGTAACATCATTGGCGTCATTCACCCCCTGGAAACCTGCCACCACCACTATCCTGCCCGCAGCCAGTTCCTGCTGGATACGATCGGCTTTAACTTCAACAATGCGCGCCTTGGTATGCACATTGTCGGTGAGTATACCTGCCTGGGAACCGCTAAGAGAAACAACCTGCTCCCCCAGGCTGTTAATGGCCATGGCCAGCAACGCGACGGAAACCTGCTCGCCGGTTGACAACAGCATGTCCACTTCACGCTCGGGAGGATTTTCGGTTATTTTATGCATTAAATCAATCAGTTCATCAGTAGTGTCCCCCATAGCAGAAACAACAACCACCACCTGGTGCCCCTGCCGGCGCACCTCGACCACCCTTTGGGCCACCCGCCGGATGCGCTCAGGTGTGGCCACAGAACTACCGCCGTATTTCTGCACTACCAGCAATTGTTACTCTCCCCCCAATTTTATTCTTTATTTTCCAGTGCCCGGCACCGAAAAATTTAAAGCCACCCGCACCAGGTGGCCTTGTCACTGGGATATGTTGGAAGACCGGGACGTACCACTAGGTTGCGGGCAGGGCACCAAAATTGGTCATGATCAGCAGGCCGCGCATAGTCATGCCCGACCCCATCATAGTCATGCCCCTGGTAGTGCCCACCAGTACCATGGTACAGCCTCCCTGCAACGTAAAATGCATGCATTAACTATATCATAAAATTCCGGCTGATGCAATCCATAATTTGAAACAGGAAAAAAGCCGTCAAAAAGCGAAATGATTTTTTTTATGACAAACAGCTATCTTTAGCTTACACCTGGGACTAATACGAAAGGATGAATCAGCCATGACAGGCAACTGGCAAAAGGTAACATTTACCAACTCGCGAAGGTTGACACTGGCCGGTCTTTTATACGGCAGCCCAAGGGAAACAGGTGATATTGTCATTCACTGCCACGGTTTTACGGGGGGCAAAGAAGGAGGTGGGAAAGCTCTGGAACTCGGTACCGAACTGGGCCGTCGCGGATGGTCCACCCTGCTCTTTGATTTTGCCGGTAATGGTGAGAGCGAGGGGGATTTTTCAGATCTCACCCTTTCGGGACAGGTCGATGACCTTACCTGTGCCGTGGACTGGCTTTTCCAACAGGGGTATAAACGTGTTGTTACCGTCGGGCGCAGTTTCGGTGGTTCCACGGTCATCTGCCAGGGAGCCCGGGACCCCCGTGTAGCCGGAGTGTGTACCTGGGCCGCCCCGGCCAGGTTACTGGAGCTTTTTTCATCATTTACCGATGAACCGGTCGATGGTCGGCAGGAAGAGATGATAACCATGGCCGGAGAAGGCGGCCTTATATACTTAAAAAAAGGGTTCTTCCACGATCTCAAACTCTATGACATTCCGGCTGATGCGGCGCGCCTGACTCCCCGCCCCCTCTTAATCATTCACGGCACGCAGGACAGCGTGGTCCCACCCGACGATGCCCGGCTCATTTTTAACGCCGCCGGGGAGCCCCGGGAACTGATCTGGATTAAAGAAGGGGATCACCAGTTCACCAGACATTATCATCAGGTCTGGAATATTCTGTTCGAATGGCTGGACAGGCACTTCAAACAACCCACCCCCTGAGGGCGAGGTGTTCCAAATGTTTCGTCAGAAATTATTCGTTGGTGAGCAGAGCCCCTCTACGGATGTACCATCCATAACAGAAAACATCCCGACTTACCGGGCCGCCGTGGATACGGGAGGTACATTTACCGATATCTGCCTGCTAAGGGAAGATACCGGAGAGATTGTGATATCAAAAGTTCCCTCCACCCCATCCGAACCGGAGAGGGCCGTACTGGAAGGCCTGGCGAGAGCGGCGGCTGCGGCCGGACTGGACCCGGCCGGGTTAAGATTACTCCTCCATGGAACCACCGTGGCCACCAACGCCCTCCTGGAAGGTAAGGGAGCAGAGGCAGCCCTCCTGGTTACGCGGGGGTTTAAGGATATTCTGTTCATCGGACGGCAAAACCGGCCCTCCCTTTACGACTTCTGGGCCCTAAAACCCCGCCCTCTTATCCCCCGCCGCTTAACTTTCGAGGTGACCGAACGGATCATGGCGGACGGCCGGGTATACATCCCGCTGGATGAAGGAGAAGTGGAAGCCATCGTGAGAGAAATCCGCCGGGCCGGGATAGTTTCCATTGCCGTCAGCTTCTTACACTCCTACGCCAACCCCCGGCACGAAGAACGCGTCCGGGAAATTATTGCCCGCCATCACCCCGCCGCCCGGGTAACCCTTTCCTCTGATATCCTGCCCGAATTCCGGGAATACGAACGCACCAGCACCGCCGTAATTAACGCCCTGGTTCAGCCCCGGATAGCCGATTATGTGGCACGGCTGAAGGAAGGTCTGAAGAACATCACCGGCACGGGGATGCACAACAAACGACCGCCCGGTTTATTCATCATGCAGTCCAGCGGAGGGATGCTCACGGCCGACCAGGCCATGCAGGAAAGCGCCCGTACCGTCCTTTCGGGTCCTGCGGGCGGAGTTCTGGCCGGTCTTTTCCTGGCCCGCCAGACCGGACGCCCCAACGTAATCACCGCTGATATGGGCGGTACCAGCATGGATATCTGCCTGATTAAAGGAGAACAACTGCGCTATACCACGGAAGGAACCATCGGTGGTTACCCGTTGGGCTTGCCCATGCTGGATATTCACACCATCGGGGCGGGTGGGGGCAGCATTGGCTGGGTGGACAGCGGTGGAGCCCTGCGGGTGGGACCCTCCAGCGCCGGGGCCGAGCCCGGCCCGGCCTGCTACGGCCAGGGAGGAACGGAGCCTACGGTAACCGACGCCAACCTTGTGCTGGGACGCATCAACCCGAACCGGAATTTAAACTCCGCACTGAGTTTAAACCCCCGGTTGGCCAGAAAATACCTCGAAGAAAAGATTGCCCGCCCCTTAAATCTAACTGTTGAAGAAGCCGCGGCAGGCATGATCAGGGTGGTAAATGCCGCCATGGCAAGGGCAATACGGGTCGTCTCGGTCCAGCGCGGCCATGACCCCCGGGATTTCACTCTTATCGCTTTCGGCGGCGCCGGCCCTCTGCATGCCGTGGAACTGGCCCGGGAGCTGAATATTCCGCATGTGCTCATACCCCGCTACCCCGGTGTCACTTCTGCCCTGGGAATGCTTCAGGCCGACGTCCGCCGTGATTACGTACGTACGGTGCTGCTGCTTCTGGAAAAGACGGAACCTGACAAACTGGCGGAACTTTACACGCCTCTCGAAGAGAAAGGGCGGCGCGAGCTGGAAAAGGAGGGGTTTTCCCTCCCGGACATTACCATGACGCGCCAGGCGGATCTGCGTTACCAGGGCCAGTCCTATACCCTCACCCTGCCGCTGCCGGCCGGTCAACTGACTGCAGAGGACCTCTCCATTTTACGGCGCAGCTTTCACCTGCTTCACCGGCAGGAATACGGATTTTGCCGCGAAAAAGCGCCTCTGGAGGTGGTGAACCTGCGGCTGGTGGTCCTGGGAAGCCTGCCCCGCCCTGCTGTTCCCAACCCTGTAAGAAAGAAGGAATCTGTCCTGGTGCCTGAACCGCTGGAAGTGCGGCCCGTATACTTTCGTGACCGTTTTCTACCCACACCGGTTTATCACCGCCGGGAACTGGACCCGGGTATAAGCCTGAAGGGACCGGCGGTAATTGAACAATCAGATACCACCACCCTTGTATGGCCCGGAACGTCCTTGCGGGTGGACCGGTGGGGCAATCTAATCCTGGATGTGGGGAGATAAAATGTTTCCAACAGCCATAGATCCCGTACAGCTGGAAGTAACCCGCCACGCCCTGCAGTCCGTGGCCGAGGAAATGGGAGCCATCCTTACCAGAACGGCTCTTTCCCCCAATATCAAGGACCGCCGCGACTGCTCAACAGCCATCTATACCGCCGACGGCCGGCTGGTGGCCCAGGCGGAACACATTCCCCTGCACCTCGGTCTTATGCCAGCCGTGGTAAAAGCCGTATTGCAGGAATATCCCGTGGAGAAACTCGAGGAAGGCGATGCTGTCATCATCAACGACCCTTACATCAGCGGCTCTCACCTGCCCGACATCTGTGTGATGAGCCCCGTCTTTTACCGGAACAGGCCAATAGCCCTGGTGGCCAACCTCGCCCACCATGTAGATGTGGGCGGCGCAGTTCCAGGCAGTATGTCCACCACCGCCACGGAAATTTTCCAGGAGGGCATTCGTATACCGCCGGTTAAAATCCGCAGGCGGGGCAGGATTAACGAAGAGCTTTTAAAACTCTTGTCGCACAACCTGCGAACTGTCAGAGAATTTCATGGTGATATACAGGCTCAACTCACGGCCAATGACCGCGGGATTAAAAGGCTTGTTGAGCTAGCGGAGTACTACGGGCCGGGTGTTTTAAAACAGTTGATGGAACAAATCATCAGCTACACCTACCGCCGGCTCCTGGCCGCCCTGGAAATAATACCTGGGGGAACTTACGAGTTTGAAGACTTCCTGGAAGGGGACGGTCTGGGAGAAAAATTTATCAATATACGGGCAGCTGTCACCCGACACGATAAAGGGCTTACGGTAGATTTCAGCGGCACTCACCCCCAGGTAAAAGGGCCGGTCAATGCCACCAGGGGGGTAACCATGGCCTGTGTCTACTACACAGTAAAGGCAGTGGTGGACCCCGACCTGCCTTCCAGTGACGGCCTGAACCAGGCCGTAGAGGTAATTACGCCCGAAGGGAGTCTGGTGAATCCAGTCTTCCCAGCCCCGGTGGCCCATGCCAACATCAATACTGCTCAACGCATCACAGACGTGCTCCTGGGGGCCCTGGCCCGGGCGGTACCGGAGCGTGTCACGGCAGCGGGAACTGGCAGTATGAGCAACTTCACCATAGGCGGCGTCGACCCCGTCACCGGTATATATTATTCTTATGTGGAAACATACGGCGGCGGGCAGGGGGCGAAATACAACCAGGACGGGATGGACGGAGTACATGTGAACATGACCAACACCCGTAACACACCAGTGGAAGTAATCGAACAGTCCTACCCGTTAAGGGTGGAACGCTACGCGCTGGTTCCCGATACGGGCGGAGCAGGAAAACACCGCGGCGGGCTGGGCATGACGCGGGAAATCACCGTCTTGAGGGGAGAAGCTACAGTAGCGGTAAGTACGGAACGGGTAAAATCGCCTCCCTGGGGCCTGGCAGGCGGTCTGCCCGGACACGGGGCAATGACCAGGGTGGTTCAGCAGGCAGGCGACACACTTGCCAACCCACGTTTCGACGTGGGTTCGGTGGGATGCCCGGTCGTAGAAACGGAAACGAACGGGAGCTGGGAACCAGGAGCCAAATTTACCTGCACGATACCGGCAGGAACCACCATCATACTGCAAACCGCCGGTGGCGGTGGTTACGGTCACCCCATGGAACGGGACCCGGAGCTGGTGCGACAGGACGTACTGGAAGGGCTGGTCAGCCTCCGGGCGGCCCAAGAAGTGTACGGGGTCGTCTTCAGTCCCGATCTCCAGGTGGATTATGATGCCACCTTCAAGCAGCGGGCAGAATTGCGCTACAGGAGTAAATGAACACCCTTGCCTTTCGAAATCCCACGTCCCAGAATTTTTTTGGACTGCCCCCCTATGGACAGTAGAACGTGGCTGTGATATAATCAAATGGAATTCAAACTGGTTGGTGGTTACCGGCAAATACTCTTCTCCTGGATTAGGGAGCGGGTAGTTTGTGTTTGGGCCCCTGAACCAGTAAGTCCCTGAAAGGAGAGGAGTATTTGTGTCTTACGAGGACAAAGTGCTTACCTGCCGTGACTGCGGCGCCGATTTCATCTTCACCGCCGGAGAACAGGCCTTTTACGCCGAGAAAGGTCTGATGAACGAACCCACCCGGTGCCGTGACTGCCGTCGTCAACGCAAGCAGCGTAACAGCGGTAACTTCGGAGGGGCGGAGCAACAGATGTACGATACCTTCTGCTCCGCATGTGGTGCGCCCACGCGGGTGCCCTTCAAGCCCACCGGCCGTAAGCCGATTTACTGCCGGGAATGTATGGCATCCAACCGCCGGGCAAGTTTCCGCTAGTTTTTTACCGTCATTCATTTACCCTACCCGATAACGGTAGGGTTTATTTTTTAAATAAGGTATGGATGATATGGTTATAAGACAGATTGACTTCTTTGCGAGGTGATTTTATGATTGACCCCGTAGCAATCCAGATCGGCCCGTTACAGATCCGCTGGTACGGCCTTATTATGGCCACGGCCTTTTTAACCGGCACCTTTTTAGCCCTGCGCCGGGCAGAGCAAAACAAAGTAGACCCCAATCACATCCTGAACATGGTTACGCTGATCATCCCGGCAGCCATAATTGGTGCCCGGCTATACTATGTAATTTTTGAGTGGCCCCACTACCAGCACAACCCCCTGGAAGCCCTGGCCATCTGGCACGGGGGGCTCGCCATCCACGGAGGCCTGCTCGGAGGGACTCTGGCCGGGGTATGGTATGCCCGCCGGCATAAACTTTCTATCCCGCTGCTGGCCGACATTATGGCACCCGGTGTCATCCTGGGCCAGGCCATTGGCCGGTGGGGCAACTTCTTCAACCAGGAAGCGCACGGAGGTCCTGTATCTCCGGAGTTCATGGCTCATTTCCCGGACTTTATTCGCCGGCAAATGCTTATCGGAGGTCAATACTATCACCCCACCTTTTTGTACGAATCGCTGTGGGACCTGGCGGTCTTCGCCTTCCTGATGTGGTACTGGCCCAGAAAGCGCTTCAGTGGCGAGGTGGCCCTTTTATACCTGGGGCTTTACTCTGCGGGACGATTCTTTATTGAAGGTTTGCGAACCGACAGCCTGATGCTGGGACCGGTCAGGGTGGCCCAGATGGTCAGCCTGCTGCTGATCGCGCTGGCCGTGACGGGAATCCGGTACGGGCGGCTGAAAGCCGGAACCAGCGTCCGGGGTTCCAAACAAAGTACCCGTCCCAGGTAATCCACGGTTTTTCAGACGCAGCCGGACCGCCGGGTAAGGCTGCGTTTTCTTAAACCTCCACCCGGGTTGTACAGGTCAACTTGCCTCTTCGTCCACTTTATGGTAAGCTCAAGATATGATGAAAACGGAAGCCTTTTGTCATGTCAGGTCGTTCTAAGTTGCAAGGAGGGGAACCTGTGGCCAAACCGTGGTTGGAGGAACTTAAATTCGAACTGTACGGCCTGGCCATCATAACCCTGGCGCTGTTCAGCATGGCCAGCTTATTAACACCGGCAGCAGGAAAGCTCGGGCAGTTTCTTGCCCGGAGCTTGACGCTGACCGCCGGAAGCGGCCGTTACCTGTTACCGCTAACCCTATTATTTTTCGGCGTAAAAATTATGCGCCGCGGAAAGGTTGACGGAATAACAGTCCGCGCCTGGGGACCGGTAATATTGTTGATCAGCACTCTGACCTTTTTGCACTTATTCATACCGCCAGCCCTGTTTTTTCGCGCCGCGTGGCAGGGACAGGGCGGTGGATTGGTGGGAGCCGCCTGTGGTTATGTAATGTACCTGTGTTTCGGCGTTGTCGGAAGCTATATCATGCTGGCCTTTCTCGTAACAACCGGCTTCGTGCTGCTCACCGGCCAATCCCCGGCCAGATTTGCGGGCATTGTGGCCGGGGCCGTACACAGCACGGCCCGGCACCTGAGCAAGCGGCTGTCCGACTTTTTCTTTGAAGAAGTGGGAGAAGAACGGATCCCGAAACAAGCCGGTTCCCCCACCACTCCCGAGAGAAAAGATGATCTCCCCCTGCCGCAACCTGAAGTCCTGGCTGGAGAGACGGAAACCCGGGCGGGGGGTACAAGAAGCCGCCGGCAGCAAAAGGAAAAGCACAAGCAAGATGGCGGAACTCAGGATGTAGAAGCAATCCCCTGTGCCCTGGCTGATGGCAGGCCCTACCGGCTCCCTTCCACCGGCCTTCTGGCTAAACCCAGACCCAGGGACAATTCAATTTTAGAGCGGGAGATTGCTGAAAAAAGACAGATCCTCGAAGAAACCCTGGCCAGTTTCAACATCCAGGCGCGGGTGACCCAGGTATCCGTAGGGCCGGCCATCACCCGGTATGAGATCCAGCCTCCAGCCGGCATAAAGGTCAGCCGCATTGTAAGCCTGGCTGACGACATCGCCCTGGCCATGGCAGCTCCCGGTGTACGCATCGAAGCACCTATCCCCGGTAAAGCAGCCGTGGGTATCGAGGTACCCAACCGGGAAATAGCCACCGTACAGCTCAGGGAATTACTGGAAACCAGGGAGTTTGCAGAAAACCCCTCGCGCCTGACCGTAGTTTTAGGTCGCGATATTGCCGGAGCACCCGTCATTGCAGACCTGGGCAAAATGCCGCACCTGCTGGTGGCAGGCGCCACCGGCTCAGGAAAAAGTGTATGTATAAATACGTTAATCGCCAGTATTTTATTCAAGGCCACTCCCGACGAAGTCAAATTTTTAATGATTGATCCCAAAATGGTCGAACTTATTACTTATAACGGCATCCCCCACCTGGTATCTCCAGTGGTCACCGACGCCAAAAAGGCGGCCGGAGTTTTACGCTGGGCAGTTAAGGAAATGGAACGGCGGTATGAGCTTTTTGCCCGTACGGGGGTAAGGGACATCAAACGTTACAATGAGCTGTTCCGGAAAGCCGGCCAAAACCCGGTACCGGATCAGGCACCCCGGGACGGAGTTGCAGCAGCCACAACGATACAGCAGGAAGGTCCTCTACCTTTTGTCGTGATTATCATTGACGAACTGGCAGACTTGATGATGGTAGCTCCGGCCGACGTGGAGGATTCCATCTGCCGGCTGGCCCAGATGGCCCGGGCTGCCGGGCTCCACCTGGTTGTAGCCACCCAGCGTCCTTCGGTTGATGTAATCACCGGGCTGATCAAGGCCAATATCCCCTCGCGCATTTCCTTTGCCGTTTCCTCCCAGATGGATTCCCGAACCATCCTGGATATGGGAGGAGCAGAAAAATTACTTGGCAAAGGTGATATGCTCTTTTTCCCGGTAGGCGCTCCGAAACCCATACGCGTGCAGGGAGCCTACCTGTCGGATCAGGAGGTTGAAAATCTCACCTCGTTCCTGAGAGAACAGGCTCAACCCGTATATGACCAGCGTGTGATGGAGGAACCACCGGTCGAAGAGGAAGCAGACGTGATGGAGGAAGAAGACGAACTGCTCCCCCAGGCAGTCAAAATACTTATAGAAAACGGCAATGCATCCATTTCCATGCTCCAGCGGAGGCTCCACATTGGTTATGCAAGGGCAGCCCGGTTGATCGACATTATGGAGCAGCGAGGTATCGTGGGCAAATTCGAAGGAAGCAAACCCCGGGCCATTCTCATGACCCTGGAGCAATATCAACAAATGTTCGGCCGCACCGGTTGACTTCTCACCCCGTGGGTGATACATTTGAAATAACAGCAAGAACCTGTTAGACAGTGGTTGCCGGGAAAAGGGGGGCGGGAATTATGTTTGATTGGACGGCATTTTTCGCAGGCATAGCCGTAGTTTTAGGTGCAGGCGTTCTGGCGGCTATATTTGCCGGACCCATCAGCCAGGTGATGGAGAAGGTCGAAGAAAAGGCCAGCGGGCACCACAGTCATTAACATCGAAGGTGTCACGAAAAGCAGCCGGCAGCACCCGCCTTTTTGAAGGGGGCCCTGGCTGCTTTTACTGTATTTCTGCCCGGACCCGGCCAGGCCGTCCCCGGGTGACAGATCATGATTCAAGTGGTATACTTGAGTAAGAACAGCTTTGACAGGAAGTGGAGTTACAGGTGGAAATGTTCAAATACGGTCGGAAGAGGCCGGGACTGGTTATAAGCCTTTTCCTTTTATGGCTGCTTACAACAAGCTGTGCCTGGTCCAGGCAACCGGAACCGGCAAATGACTTGCCCGCTCCTGCGCCGTCCCAGCCTCTGCCCGTGGCTGTTTATTACATAAAATCAACAGGCCAGGAAAACTATCTGGTACGGGAAATCCACCGGATACCTCCAACGAAGGATCCAGCCCTGGCGGCTGTACAGGAATTAATTTCCGGTGAACCATCCACCCCGGGAGCTACGCGTATTCTCCCCACCAATACCAGGGTCCTGGGTGTAACTGTAAAGGACGGCCTGGCAACAGTTAACTTCTCCAGGGAGGTACTGGAACATCCCTCTGCGGGCGCAGAAGGAGAGGCTCTGGGCATTCAGAGCGTGGTCAACACGTTAACCGAGTTCCCGGCAATACGCCGCGTAGCGTTCCAGGTAGAAGGCAGGGTGGACGAACGTACCCTGGACTGGTGGGGACATGTAGGTTTATATGATCAGCCTTTCCAGAGGGATTTATCCAGGGTTTACGAACCGGCCATCTGGGTAACCCACCCCACCCCGGGTCAGGTAACCGGCGTACCGCTGCTGGTCAAGGGCAGTGCCAGAGTTTACGAAGGAACAGTTTACGCCAGGTTGCTTGACAGCCAGGGCAACGTCCTGGCCAGCGCATATACCACCGCTACCAGAGGCGCTCCCGAACGGGGAGACTTTGAAATGCGATTGAACTTCCACCCTCCGCAGGGCGGAAAAGGCACCCTTGAGGTATACTCGATCAGTGGCAGGGATGGCAGCATTGAAAACAAGGTAACCGTACCCGTGCGCTGGCCGTAAAGTACCGTTTGGCGGACGGGGACCGTTACCAACCGCATGGCATGTGGCAGTAGTCCGAGCGGTTAAAACGCCGCCTCCGACAAATACATCAAGAGAGCGAGGTATCAAAATGACCAGAGAAAAAAACAGAACCGGAACCGTTGAGACTGCCGTGGGAGAGTCCCTGGAACACCTCACGAAACGTGTCCAAAAGGAATTGCTCTGGGTTCTGGTCTGTACTGTCGTTGCCTTCGGGGTGGGCCTGATGGCAGGGAATTTAATCAAATTTTAGTTATTGATATTTAGTCACCAACAACCAGAGAAAAAAGGCCAGCATAATGATTACCAGACGCAGAAGGCCGGCAGTCCTGCCAGCCACCATTCTTTTCATTTTCAACCATTCCACCAGGGCGCAGGGCAGCACCAGGACTCCAAAAATAAATCTGGCTACCGGGGCCAAGGCCGGATAACCGAGGATAAAAACCCACAGAACAAACGCCCAGGCTAAAATACCCAGTGCAAGCTTTGCCGGGCCAGGTAGATTACGAAACGACATCCGCCTCACCTCTTTTCCCTTAATTAATTCAGGGTCGCCGCAGAATTTCCTTCTCCTCTTAACCCGCCCCGGCATATCCTGAAAGAAAAAAAGAGGGCGGGTATTTCAATGTCATTGAAAGTCATTCGCGTCCAGAACATGGCGCAATTCTCTTCCTTTCTGGGACTGGCGGAATTGATCTACGGCCGGAATAGCAGGACAGCCCTGGCGAACCGGCGGGAAACGGTTTTCCTGTTTGACCCCCGGACCAACCCCACACTACATCATGTTCGCCTGGCCCTATTCCTGGCTCTGCAAAATGAGAGACCCGTGGGACGGATAGCCTGTGCAGTCGATGAATACTGCCGGGAGGAGACTACGGGTTTTTTTGGTGCCTTTGAAGCAGTCCCGGATGAACAAATAGCCCTCGCCCTGCTGGAAGCAGCAGGGAGGTGGCTCCAGGGTGAGAAGTGCCGGCGGATGGTCGGCCCGGCTACGGTAAATACCAACCAGCGTGTAGGTCTTTTAATCGAAGGTTTTTCCGCCCCGCCGGCCTTCGCCCTTCCTTATAATCCCCCCTATTACCAGGAGCTTTTCGAAAACTGCAGGTGCAAGAAACTGACAGATCTCCTGGCATTCCAATGGCTGGCCGGAGAACCGCTGCCAGAAGAGATAAAACGGGTGGCCCGCCGGGCCAGGCGTTATGCGGGCACGAAGGTATATCCCTTAAATGCCGGCTTGCCCCTGAACCGGCAGGTGGAAGCGATACATTATATACTGAACCACTCGATGGAACGGAACTGGGGCTACATTTCCCTCACCCGTCAAGAAGTCTTAAGTATGTTACGTTATTATCAAAGGGTGGCGGACCCCCGCCTGCTTCTGCTGGCTCGGGTCGGCCAGCACCCGGTGGGAATTTGTTTTTGTATACCGCATACAGAAGGAGCGGCGGGAGGGAAGTCAGCCTTCAGGCTGGCCCTTCTGGCAGTGCTACCGGAATTCCGGCAGCGTGGAATCGAGGCCCTGCTACTGGAAGCATGTCATGCCGGCCTTCCCCCGCACAGTCTGATAGAAATGTCTCAGATTCACGAGGATAATTCAGTAGTCTTGAAAATGGTGAGGAGGGTTAACCCGGATCCACCGGCTAAACGTTACCGGGTATACGAGGTGGATCTTTCCTGAGAGAAAAAATTTCCCACCGGCTAGAAGGTGGGAAAAGGGAAGAAGGAGGTATATGGTTTTTTCACGCGTGCTTGCCTCTATTGTGACACAATTTGAGCTTTTTTTCTGTCAAGCCGGCGACCATTCCTCTGTCTTATGGTTGACACTGCCCCCGACAAAGCTAAAGTTCCCGTATTTTCACGCCCCGCCTCAGTTCTTCTCCTCCCATATTGTACAGAGCATCCAGCAGGGCCACCTGAAAGCTGGCCGGCCCACGGCTGGCTGCAGCAGCATACTCGGCGGCCAGGCCGAAATAAGCGAGAGCTGCTGCACCAGCCGTTACGCTGTCAGGTTCCACCGCTCGGAACGCAGCAATTATACTGGTGGCAGAGCACCCCGTACCTGTCACTGCCGTTAACAGGGCATGCCCGTTATCCACCGCAATCAATCGTTCCCCGTCGGTAATATAATCAGTAGCTCCCGTTATCACAACCACAGTACCCGAATCCCGCGCAACCTGCCTGGCCACCCGCTCAACGGGCAGTAATACTTCTCCGGCGTCCACACCCTTCGTCTGCCCGCCGAGGCCACTCACGGCAGCAATTTCCGAAGCGTTACCCCGCAAAATGTCGATACGCAGTTCCCTTAAAATCCGCTGTGCAGTCGTTGTGCGAAAAGGAGTAGCTCCCGCACCCACAGGGTCGAAGACAACGGGAATACCGGCTGCATTGGCCGCCCGGCCTGCCAGCAGCATGGCTTCCACTTCGTCCGATGTAAGCGTCCCCATATTCAATACGACACACCGGGCCAGACGCGCCATATCAGCCACCTCTTCCAGGGCATGAGCCATCACCGGTGAAGCTCCAGCGGCCAGGGTAACGTTGGCGGTTAGATTCGTCACAACCAGATTGGTAATGTGGTGTATCAGCGGCCGTTCTTTGAGCACCTTCTGCCGCAAGGCAGCCACCATATCTCCCCAATTCACAACCTGTTACCTCCGGTTCTGATTTGATTATCGAGTCCTTAGAGGGTCAGTTCAGAGGGAATTATTTACGGCACTTTTTCGCGACCGCTTTGAGAAATTCCTGCAGGGGCCGTCTCTGCCCGGGGAGGCCCGAATTCCACCAAAACCGTGGTTCCCGGAGCTGCGCGGCTGCCCGCTTCCGGGCGTTGCCGGAGAGCCACACCGCTACCGGACGCTTTGAATTTCAAGCCCAGTTCCTCCAGGATTGAACCCGCCTTTTTTACCGTAAGCCCGCACAAATCTGGAACAACCAGCCGGTGTGGAGACTGGCTGGCAGTAATTCGTAGACTTACGGTGGTACCCGGAGAAACGCGCATACCTGCAGCCGGCTCCTGACCGGTCACCAGACCGGTTTTCCCTGGAGACCAGGACCGCAACCCCCACTCCTGCAGCAACCAGCAGGCATCTGCTACCGGAAAACCGACCACATTGGGTACGGCGACCAGACCACTCCGCCCGGTGGAGGGACGCTGTACCTCCCGCCCGGGGTCCTCGGGAACCCCCAGGTAACGCAAGGTATCCCGAACTACAGCACTGAAAGCCGGAGCAGCCACTTCACCCCCATGATATTCCTGTCCCCGGGGTTCCGCAACAACTACCAGCACGGCAATACGGGGATCTCCGGCAGGAGCAAAACCGGCAAAGGAAGCAACATACTTCCCTTCTACATACCCACCCGGACCCGGCACCTGGGCGGTACCTGTCTTCCCCGCAACTCTGTAACCTTCCACCAGGGCTTTCTTTCCTGTGCCTTCAAGGACAACCTTTTCCAGCAACCCGGCCAGTTCCCGGGCGGTATCCTTAGAGATAACCTGCCGTATCACCCTTGGGGCTATTGCCCGGATAATCTTCCCCGACCCGTCCTCTACAGCCCTGACCACATGGGGCTGCATGAGATAACCACCGTTGGCTATGGCAGAAACAGCACTTAAAAGCTGAATGGGCGTAACCGCAATGGACTGCCCGATAGCCATGGTAGCTACATCCAGTTCTGAAGCCGAGGCCTCAGGCAGCACCACACCGGATTCTTCACCAGGCAGATCGATGCCCGTAGGAGTTCCAAAACCAAAACCCCGGACATATTTATAAAACCGCTCTCTGCCCAGTTTCAACCCTACCTGGACAAAAACCGGGTTACAGGAGTTCCCCACAGCCTGGGCGAAAGACTCTTTGCCGTGTCCCCGGCGGTCCCAACAGTAAATACGCCGCCCCTTGACCACGATGTAACCCGTATCGTTAAACCAGTCGGAAGGCCGTACCACGCCCTCCTCCAGGGCTGCCGCCGCGGTGACCATCTTGAAGGTTGAACCGGGCTCATAGGTATAGAGGGTGACCGGGTTCTTTTCCCAGGTTTCCCGGGAGAATTTCTGCCAGTGTGAGGGGTCGAAGGTGGGACGGCTGCCCATGGCCAGGATTTCTCCGGTTCTGGGGTCCATAACCAGAATAGTCGCCCACTTCGGCTGGTAATCAGAAACAATCCTGTCCAGCTCCCGCTCCACATAGTACTGGATGGTCTGATCCAGGGTGAGCACCAGGTTGTTTCCTGCTTCCGAGGGCTGTAACACAACCCCGCTCTGAGGGATCTGCCGTCCCTGGGCGTCAATTTCCAGCACCATTTTTCCGGGTACGCCCCGCAGTTCCGTGTCATAGCTTTTCTCCAGGCCATTGAGGCCCTGGTTGTCATCCCCCACAAAGCCCAAAACAGCTGCGGCAAGGTTACCCTGCTTGTAAAAACGGGTACTGGACTCGACAAAACCAAGGCCGTTGACGCCTTGTAACTTCCTGACCCGGTCGAATTCCACCCTGTGTTCCAGCCAGACGAACGGCTCCCGGCCTGCCAGTTTCTTATATACTTCATCCCGGCTGATCCCCAGAACGGAAGCAACTTTATCCGCCGTCTGCCCGGGGTCCTTTATCTGATCAGGGTGCGCATAAATAGAATACACGGGAACGCTGGTAACCAGGGGATTGTGATGG
>NZ_JBNATZ010000034.1:0-15969 GCF_049701015.1 Desulfofundulus sp. | reverse complement strand
TTTTTCGCCAACTATATGACTAAGTCTATTATTGGAGTGAGTCTTAATTGGAAATTAAGAATTGTCCCTGTGAAGGCAAATACCTGGACAAAATGGTTCAGCCTGCCATATTGATAATTCTCACTGAGGCAAATCTCCACGGTTATAAAATTGTTCAAAGGTTGGCCGAAACACCAATGTTCAACGGTGATGAGCCGGATCCCGCCGGTGTTTACCGCTGCCTTAAGGCTATGGAAAAGCGTGGATTAATCGTTTCTTGCTGGGATATCTCCCGGACAGGACCGGCCAAACGCTTTTACCGTATCACAGAAGGAGGTAAGGAATGCCTAAGGCGCTGGATTGAAACCCTGGAAGAATATCACCGTATAATAGGTATGCTACTTTCGGAAGCAAAGAAAGTAACCACTCCAAGACCGGTCATAAAGCATGATTTATAACATCTATTTCTTTTGGTCAGGGAAAGAATTTCCCGGTTCTTATTCCCTGACCAGCGGGCAATCCGGAAAAGGGCACGGACCAAGAAAAGCATGGGAAAAAAGAATGTTCTTTGGAAGCGGTTCAAAGTAACCCGTGGATTAAGCATACAACAAAATTTCCGTGTGTTCAGGGGGTGAGGCAAAAAATTTTGAGGTTTTTACGAAAGGGTAGGCATGGGGGGAGACTGGTTTATTGGATAATTACGGAGGTGGTACGAAATGATCTCTACAGTCATTATGGAGTAGTGCCCGGAGAACCCATAGTATGAATGGCAAGAAAGAAGGGTTGTTGCCTATCCTAAATGAGTAAAACCCACAGGAGGTGTTAAAAAATGAAACTGGACCCTGAGATTGAGAAAATCCTTGATAAGGCATTAGCAGGCGAGCAAATCATTCGTCAGGAAGCAGTCAAACTTCTTCAAGTAGATGAAAACTCACCCGAGCTTTATGCTATTATGTCGGTAGCCAACACACTGACGAGGCAAGGTGGACTCCATTATCAAGACAGTTTTATTTAAGAGCCGAATACGTGTTTTATAGACCTTAGAATGGTTAGGGTTATTAAACCATTGGCACTACCAAATTTTTTCGTCAGCTGGTTCTATTCCTGGGATATCGTCTTTGGAAAATGGCCTGCTTAGTTAAAAATGATGGGAGTAACAGCAGGTGAAAATATTCAGTGAACCAGTTATTGGGGTGATAACCCGAGGAGAATGTCTCGAAAAATTTTCACGAGGGAGGTTCACAACCCCCAGAAGGTGCTGGGCGGTTATCGCTCAGAGCAGATAGAGGCTGCTTGAGGGTAAGATCTAAAGTCTTGGGTGGGGAAAGCCGCTCACCCCCATTAGGGCACAGACCCTGTTTTTGAGACTGAATTTTGGGGAGATGCCTGCTGGATCTTGATACGGACGACGATTTCTCCCCCCGTTGCCATGCCAGGGGATTTATTTTATAATTTAATCAGTTAAAGCAGGGTTTTTACGGGAAGAGGGGTAGACGACATGGCCAAGGCCAAAGTAATGGCTGGCGCCTGTGGGTTTACCAGCGTGATAAAAGTTACTAAAATAGGCAAGATGAAGGTGCGTGTGCAGATTATCAGCGCCTGCCAGGACCTGCGCAGTTTAAACGAGGACCTGGCCGAGGTTGACTGCAGTCGCAATGTCTTCGGTAAAATGATCGATTCAGTGATATACCAGATAGCCAGCAAAAGGCTCAAACACCCCGACTGCCCGGTGCCCTGTGCCATCATCAAAACCATTCAGGTGGAACTGGGTGGAGCTGTTCCCAGAGATGTGATCATTAAAATTGACGCCCATGGCTAGCGAGAAGAGAATTCAAAGGTTCCCGGTTTTTTAACTTAACGAAGTCCCGGTAAAGCGGGACTTTTTCATTTTTCAAGCGGATCCCGGTTCATTTTTGCAGCTTTCTTGCATAGGATAGAGGAAAGGCCCAACCAGGCAACCTCATTCTGGAACAAGAGATGCCAACAACCTGGCGCCGTTTATCGACATAACTTTTTCCATTTAGCGGCAGGAAACTGATTCTTCCACCGCGAATTATATCCACTGCTGAGTCAGGGGTTCACAGCAAACCAAAAAGGAGGGGTAGTGTGGAATGGTATACCCTCGGCCGCCCGCGGAAGTCTTCTCGTGGTGGTCCTGGTCCCCGTAATTACCGCCTCATTTTGCTGTGCCTGTGTTTACTTCTGGTAGTAGCGGCGGGGAGCTTGTTTTTTGCCGGGTACGCCTGGGCGAAAAAACATATTACCCTGCTGGTTGATGGAAAGGAAATTAATTTGGAAACCCGGGTTGATACAGTAGGGGATGTCTTGAAAACACAGGGTATTCGGTTGGGTCCCGGGGACCGGGTGGAACCGGAGCTTGCCGCGCCGGTTGCCGAAGGAATGCGGGTGGCGGTTAAAAGAGCGGTGCCGGTTACAGTAACTGCCGGCGGAAAAACGTTGAAACTGCGTACTGCAGCATCGACTGTGCGGGAAGCGCTTCAAAAGGCAAAGATTCTACCGGGCAGGGAAGATATAGTTACTCCGGGACTCGAAGAGAAGGTTCGTTCGGATATGGCTATTCGTGTGATCAGAGTGCGCCGGGTGGTCAGGGAAATAGTGGTTCCCGTGCCTTACTCGGTCCGCCGGGAAACGGACCCCAACCTGTTGCGCGGGCAGGTAAAGGTAATCCGGGCCGGCCGGCAGGGGAAGGAAAAGCAGCGGTGGGTGCTGGTCTACCATGACGGGCAGGAGGTTGATAGAGTCATGGAAGCCAGCCAGGTGATTACCCCCCCTGTAGACCGTGTTGTAAGGGTGGGCACGTTGCAGCAGGTTTCCCGGGGCGGCAGGGATGTCCGGTTCAGCAGGGTTATTGCTATGGTGGCTACAGCCTATACTTATACGGGTAATAATACTGCCTGCGGAGTATACCCGCGTGTTGGTATAGTGGCAGTGGACCCCCGGTTGATACCCCTGGGTACCCGCCTTTATGTGGAGGGTTATGGTTATGCCACAGCTCTGGATGTAGGTTCCAGCGTCCGGGGAAACCGGATCGACCTGTTCATGGAAAGTGCAGCCGAAGCCAGGCGCTGGGGTGTCCGGCGGGTGAACGTCTACGTTCTGGATTGAAACTGGAATGAAACTGGTGAAATAAATAAACAGACAATGAAAAAGGGGGGAAGCCCCCTTTTTCATTTACAGGGAAAACAAATGGGTTATAATATGAGTATGTTAACAACTGGCGAGTGAGGGTTCGGGTTTGTCCGGGGAGCTTTCTTTGGGCCGGTTAAAGGCCATTTTGGAAAAGCATAACATCCGTTTGCGCAGGTCTCTGGGACAAAACTTTTTGGTGGATGGCAATATCGTGCGCAAGATCGTAACGGCCAGCCGGCTTGCGCCCGGGGATGTGGTGGTGGAAATAGGTCCGGGGGCGGGTAATCTAACGACGGCCCTCGCCGCCACCTGTGCCCACGTGGTAGCTGTGGAACTCGACAGGAGACTGCTGCCCGTGCTGGAAGAGGTTATCGGCGGGCTGCAGAATGTCACGCTGGTCCTTAAAGACGCTCTGGAAGTGGATTTCGACCGGCTGGTGGCTGGAGTTACGGGGGCGGCCGTCTACAAGGTGGTGGCCAATCTCCCCTACTACATCACCACTCCTTTGATCATACACCTTTTGCGGGGACAATCCGGTGTTGCCGAAATGGTGCTCATGGTCCAGCTGGAGGTTGCCGAAAGGCTTGTGGCTGCACCCGGAAGCAAGGACTATGGGGCGTTTACCGTTACGGTCCAATATTATTGCCGCCCGGAGATTCTCTTCCGTGTCCCCCGCACTGTTTTTTTCCCCCAGCCCGAAGTGGATTCGGCGGTGGTCCGGTTGACCAGACGGGAAAAACCGGGCGTGACGGTTGATGATGAGGCTCTTTTCTTCACCCTGGTGCGCGGAGCCTTTGCTCAGAGAAGGAAAACGCTGGCCAATGCCCTGGCCGGCGCCAGAGTTTTCCCCGGCTGGACCCGGGCGACCTGGGAGGAAGTTTTGAATCAGGCAGGCATTGACCCCCGCTGCCGGGGAGAGACCTTGAATCTGGAGGAATTTGCTGCTCTGGCCCGGGTTTGCCGGCAGCGCCTGGTGGAAAGTTGAGTCCGGTACGAGTGCTGGCTCAAGTCGCGCTGGCGGCCCGGGGAAAAGGGTCTGGTAAGCGGAATTGAGGAGTTAGCCGCCGACGTCAGGCTGGTAGTCCTGAGAGGAGGTTGCCCATGTATTTTACCAGTCCTACTAAAGGTAGAATGACTTTTGAGCAGATGATGGCCGATATTATGGGTTATATCACCGGCCTGCCCACTTCGGCTTACAAGATTATAATTGGCTCCGATTCCCAGGTAAAACAGGAAACCTGTTTCATCACGGCTGTTATTGTTCACCGGTTGGGTAAGGGCGCCCGCTATTACTACCGTAAGAAAATCCAGCGTAAGATCAAAAGTTTAAGGCAGAAAATCTTTTATGAAACCGCCCTGAGCCTGGAGTTGGGCGGCTTGATTGCCAGGCATTTTGCCGAGTGCGGCCTGGACGATTTGCAGGTGGAGATCCACATCGATGTGGGTACCCATGGCGAAACAAGAGATTTAATCCGCGAAGTCGTAGGTATGGTTACGGGCAGCGGCTTCCAGGCCAAGATTAAGCCCGAAGCCTATGGTGCTTCCAGCGTGGCCGACAAACATACAAAATAGGTTGCAAAATAGGTTGCCTCGCAACCCGGTTACCAATCTTCCAATAAAGGACAGAGGAGGTCTCCAGGTTTTCTCTGAAGGCCTCTTTTTTTTACGTTTCAGCGGGTCAATTCAATGCTTCCATCAAATTGAAAGCATCCAGCAAATCAAACCTGCGCTCCGGGTGGTAGCCCAGGTAGCTGATGCCGTTCAGGCTGCGCTCCCGGGGCAACCCGCGAGCCAGGTTTAAGGCTTCCAGGTAGTCTCCTATGATAGTTTCGGCAATCCGCCGGGCATGCACGGGGCTGCGGAAGGGGGAACCCAGGTGCCGGTGGGCAATGGCAGCCTCCACGCCGATTTTTAACCCCTGCCGGGCAGCCAGAACCAGGGCTACCGGGGGTATGGCCAGCTCCCTTGGGGGTACCCGGGTGAGGAACTTGTGAGAAACGGCGTGGGGGCCGTGGGAGGGAGAAGCCGCTCCTATGAACCGGGCCAGGCCCAATTCCCGGTTTAAGGCCAGGCGTATTTCCAGCAGGTAGCTGGCCAGGTCGGAAAGCCGGCCCGGTTCATCGGCGGGGTAGCAGTCTGTTAAAGCCAGGTCTATTCCTTTGCCGGTCACCGCCATGACGAGTTTTCGCAGGACTCTCAGGATGTCCCCGTCCATATCCCCGTCCACAAAAAGAACTGCCTGTGCGCCCAGCTTCCTGGCCCGGATTGTGCCCACCGCCCTGGGTATGTCGATACCCAGAGCTTCGGGAAAGACGAGCGGTTTTACCAGCCGGGCGGGGAAATGCCGGATGATTTGTTCCGAACAGTCATTGCATCCGTTGAGCACCGGGATTACAAGGTCAACCGGTACGGCCAGCAAGCTCTTCAAAACTTTTTCCACAGATGGGGCTTCGTTTTTCACCGGAACCACGGCTGCCAGCATTGAGACTCTCCTTTCATAATCAGTTGATACTTAATGTATGAAACAATACTGGTGTTTGCTGCCAGGTACCCTCACCTTTTCCAGAGGCTCCAGCATAAAATGGGTAAAAAAGCGAGGAGGAAGCTGCCGTGGAAGGCATCAAGGTTGGAGACATAGTAGGGCGAATTTCGTACGGCTGCGACGTCTTTTTTAAAGTGGTGGAGTTAACAACAGGAGAAAACGGTAAAAAGAATGCTCGCTTGAAGGGTCTTGATATGCGCCTTTGTGCGACCGCTCCGGTGGAAGACCTGCGCAAGTTTGAACCGGCCGAGGTAGCTGCCTTCTGGAATTCCTTTATGGTAAAAAATCATGAACACATGAAACGCGTCTTTCAGCGCCGGGAACAGGACCGGCAGTTCCTGGCCCGGGGTAACGACGTGATTTCCAGTCTGAGCAGTTTTGATGTCCCGGGTTCCGTGCTGCATATAGATGGCGACGGTGACTACCTGGAACTGTGCCTGACCACCTACCGCCAGCTGGGCATACCCGCTGCCGGTTACCACGTCAGTGAGCAGAAACAGCCCGAGGTAGTTATCGATCTGCTCCAAAAACACCGTCCCGATATACTTGTACTCACCGGCCACGACGGTATTGAAAAAGATACTAAAAATTTTTCCGACCTGAACAGTTATCACCACTCCCGTTACTTTGTGGAAGCAGTTAGAAGAGCACGTTTGTATGAAAAAAGCCGGGATGATCTGGTTATCTTTGCCGGGGCCTGCCAGTCCCACTATGAAGCCATACTTGAGGCGGGAGCAAATTTGCCAGCTCCCCCCACCGTGTTCTCATTCATACTTTTGACCCGGTATTTGTAGTGGAAAAAATCGCCTACACATCAATATATGCCCATATTTCTCTGAAGGACATTATAGCCGGGACCATTACCGGATTTCCGGGCATTGGTGGTGTGGAAACCAGGGGGAAATACCGGCTCGGGTTACCTAAATCTCCATATTGATAGATTCCGTCACCCCTTCCGGTCCTTTTGCATATGATGGCACAGGGACTTTGAGGAGGGGTTTTTTATGGAAAAATATTTTCGCGTCCTGAAAAAATCCCGGGATAAGCTTTTGCAATTGCCCAATGTGACCGGGATAGGGGTCGGCCTGAAACAGGTGTCCGGTGAAACCACCAATCGCCCCGCCCTCATTATCTTTGTCAAGAAAAAGGTGCCGGCCGGGGGTCTCGTCCGTGCACAACAGGTGCCCTCTCATATTGACGGATTACCTACCGATGTTATAGAAATCGGAGAGGTCAGGTTGCTTTCCCTGCGGACGGGTAGGGAGCGGCCTGCACAGCCCGGGATGAGTATCGGCCACTACAGGATCAGCGCCGGTACCTTTGGTGCGGTGGTGAAGGACCGGGCTACCGGGGAGCCGCTGATTTTGAGCAATAACCACATTCTGGCCAACGCCACCGACGGGAAGGACGGGCGCGCCGCCATTGGGGACCCCATTCTGCAGCCCGGCCCCTATGACGGCGGCCAGGCCAGAGACCGCATCGGTACGTTGTTGCGCTTTTCCCCTCTCCTCCGCAGCGTCCAGGAGACCGAATGCCCGGTGGCCGAAGCTATGGTCAAGGCGGGCAATATGCTGGTCCACCTGGTCAGGCCTCATTACCAGCTAAAAATGTTCCAGTATTACAGGGGGGCCAATATTATCGATGCTGCCGTGGCCCGTCCGGACAGCCCCGACATTATTGACGGAGAGATTCTTGAAATTGGGAAGGTGGAAGGTGTGGCCCGGGCGACTCCGGGGCAGGAAGTGATGAAAAGCGGCCGTACCAGCGGCGTCACTGAGGGGTCGGTGACTGCTGTCGGTGTAACCCTGGAAGTGGAAATAGGAAATAACGAAAAAGGCTGGTTTACGGACCAGGTGGTTACCGATATGATCTCCCGCCCCGGGGACAGCGGCTCTTTAGTGCTGGACCACGAGAAGCGGGCTGTAGGTCTTTTATTTGCCGGCTCTGAAAAATACACGGTTTTCAACCGCATTGAACACGTGCTTTCGCGGCTGGAGGTGGAGTTTTAAGTGCTTGCTCCCGGACTGAAGGTCCTGGTAGAGGTGAAGGGATAGTGATTGACCATACTCTTCCCGGTAGTGCGGAGGTTGCCCTGGTGATGCTGGGTGGGAAGGTGCCGGCCATTGGGCCGTTGATTGATAGCCGCCAGGAAGCTGTTAGGATCGCCCGCTACTTTATGGAAAAAATCAATGCTCTGGCTGACCGCTCCCGGTTTTTTCAAATATTGACGGCACGCCAATCCGACGGCCGCTATGCATTGCTTTTGCAGGGTGAAGGAGTGGTCATGGAGGTCTTGCATATAGACGAACTGCAGCTCAGGCGCTTTCGCAAAGTATTTCGGCGGGGGTTGTTCATTTTAACAGTCTTTTTCAAAGGAGAAACGGGGATGGAATGCCTGGCCGTAACTGATGGGCTGGGAGCGGTCATTTATACCCCCGGCTGATCAAAAATGACATAATAAACCAGTGCGCACAGAAGATATATAATCAGCCAGTCAAGGGAGCTAATTGGGTGTCCTGTAAAAATTACGGGATATTGTGTCGAAATAGCAGTTTTGCCGGAGAGTTACTTTTTTTGATAGATTAGATAAAAAACCCCGGACAGGCGGGGTTAAAGAACAGAAGAGGAGTGTGGTCATGGGTAAAAGCAGTGTGAAGTCGCTGGCTGGTCTGGTTGTGGGTACCTTGTTCATGGTGGGGCTGTTTCTCCAACCGTTCCAGGCCCGGGCGGCCGTCCCCTGCAGTTCTTGCTACCCGGGCGGCAACGGCGGGCAGAAAGCTTCTGTTTCAGGAGCCATCCCGGCCGCCCGGGAGATAGCCACGACTCCGGAAGAGAGCCGCATGCTGGTGCTGGTTAATCACGAGAGGAGTAAGAAGGGCCTCCCGGCTTTACAGGTTGATTCCCGGCTGGTTAAAGTGGCCCAGCAAAGGGCCGGCCAGGTGGTGGACAGGGGTTCTGGCGGATTGTCCGGCTCCTTGTTACGGCTGTTGAAGGCGGAAGGTGTTGGCTGTACTTATGCTGCCCAAACGGTGGTTCAGGCCCCGTCTGTGGATAGTGCTTACCGGGCTCTGATTAAGTCCTCTTCTTACCTTCAGGAGATATTGAGCACCAGGTATGACCGGATCGGAGTGGGTGTGGTCCGAAAGGGGTCCAGGTTGTATATAGTTCAGCTTTTAACAGGTGGACAGGCCGGGTTGTCCCGGACACAGCCACCACCCCAGCCCGTACCTCAACCTGCGTCCGGCCCCGCTCCCGGCTCCGGGGCGGCAGCACAGCCCGGGCAGGTAAGCAGCCTGACGGTGGACGAACAGGAGATGCTCCAGCTGGTGAACCAGGAGCGCGCACGTTACGGCCTGGCTCCGTTGAAGGTAAATATGGAACTGGTCAAAGTGGCGCGGCTCAAAGCGAGTGATATGGTGGAGAAGGACTACTTCAGCCATACCTCCCCCACTTACGGTAGTCCCTTTGAAATGATGAGCCGCTTTGGTATCACCTACAGCTATGCTGGCGAAAACCTGGCCGGTGCCCCTACGGTGGAGGTTGCTCACCAAAGTCTGATGAATTCTCCAGGCCACCGGGCTAACATTTTAAACGCCAATTTTAAGGAAATAGGTATAGGAGTGGTTTCCAGCCCCCGCTACGGGAAAATTTTCGTGCAGATGTTTATTGGATAAACTATTTTATCCATAAAATCTCCCGGTCTGCCTTCAACCGGGAGATTTTTTCTTTTGCCGGGTGATTACCAAAATTCCGCACATTAATTGACATGGCTCATATATATATTATAGACCCACTTTGAAAGGAGGAGTGTGCCCCATGGTTGGAACCGCCGCAACGGCCACGGAACGGTTGCGGGTCAACCAGGTGGTTAGCGAAGACACGCAGCAGGTCGTGGTTCGCGGCAAGATCACCGTACCGGACCCGAAACCTGATGTGCAGAAAATCCTTTCCACAGATAAATCAGCCAAGATCAAGAAGACAGAGCTGATTCCGGACAAGGCAATTGTTGAGGGGACCCTGACCCTGCAGATTGTTTACGTGGCCTTTGACCCCTCCCAATCGGTACATCACATGCACCAGCAGCTCTCATTCTCCGGTTATGTAGAACTTCCGGGGGCCAGGCCGGGTATGGATGTCACTGCCAGGGTTACAGTGGAAGATGTCAGCATCACGCGCACTTCCGGTGACCCTCGCCAGTTTGATGTGACCGCCGTTCTGAGTGTTTTTGTAAAAGTAACGGAGATGCGGGATGTGGACGTTGTCACCAGCTGTCCTGCCGGGGCCACCTGCGAGATGGAGACCATCAAGGTGGCCAATGTGGTGGGCAGCGGGACCAGGCAGGTCATCGTCAGCGAGGATTTTGAGGTGCCGGGGGAGAAGCCGCCCGTAGCAAAGATTTTGGAGGTAGACGCTACGGCCGAAATAACCGGCAAAAAGACCATAAAAGATAAGGCAGTCATTGAGGGTACGGTAACCGTGCAGGTCCTGTACGTGGCTGCTGAGCCCGACCAGCCTGTACACCAGCTCCACCACACATTCCGCTTCAGTGATGTTGTGGAAATACCCGGGGCGAAACCGGATATGGATGTCCGGGTGGATGTCAGGGTGGAAAGTGCCGATGTGGAAATCGTAGATGGTAACAAACTCAGGGCTGACGTGGTCTTGAAGCTGACTGCCTTTGCAACCGAACCCAAGCAGGTCAACGTCATTACGAAGATCAGCGGCGTCCAGGCCACCATGACCAAACTCAAAATTGATCATGTGGTGGGGGAGGACAGCACCCAGGTGGTGCTCCGGGATACCTTCGAGACTCCGGACCCCAAACCCGATGTGGAAAAGATCATCGACGTTACAGTTCAGGAAGTCAAGGTTACCGAAACAAAAATTATCAGCGATAAAGTGATCGTGCGCGGTTATGTGGATGTAAACGTGGTGTATGTGGCCAAAAAGCCCGACCAGACTGTTCACGCGCTGGAGCGGCGGTTGCATTTCCGCACCTTCGTGGAAGTCAAGGGTGCCCGGGAAGGTATGGACGTTGACGTGCGCCCTGTGGTTGAGTATGTTTCTGCTGATGCTGAAGGGCCTAACGTCATTCTGGAGGTGGTGCTCAAGGTAACGGTGAAGGTGACGGAGTCGCTGCAGCGGGACGTGGTTATTTCCGTAGCTCCCGCTCCTTCTGTAATCTGCCCGCCCGGTGAGACCATAGACTATGTCGTACAACCTGGAGACACTTTCTGGAAGATTGCACAAAAGTTTGGGACTACGGTAAGTGCCATAGAAAATGCAAATCCCTGCAAGGACCCGCAGAACTTACAGCCCGGGGATGTAATCAAGGTCCCCTGTCCTCCCGCCAAGGGTTAAACAAGTTTTATAAGGAGGTAGGTCTGATGCCAATGGAGTATGTCTATACCGAACCGGAAGAGGTAATGTGCCTCAAAATCAAGGTGCCGGTGGTGCTGGCCGAGGAAGAAGCTCAGGTGCTGGTAGACAGTACTGTCACCCTGCCCGAACTGGCCAAGAAAGTGGACCATATCGATGCCAGGGTGGAAGGTCTTGAGGCCGAGCCGGTTTTCATCCACGAAAGTATCGGCCACTGGTTTCCGAAGATAAGTCATGAATGGAAACACCACTTTAAAGACGTTGTCGGGCATGTGGCAGTTGTTAAAAAGATCATTGTCAGCGGTGTGCTGCACAAGCAAATCTTTTATGTTAATAACCGTGATGAAGTAAAGCATTTTGCTGAACACGTGCCTTTCACCAAAATGATTGACCTTAAAGAGCCCCAGGCTGTGCTCCGTGAAGACGATGTCATGGTTCAGTTTCCCAAACCCAGGTTTGACATTACCTGGGAGCTGGTCCGGGCCAGCCGCCTGCATCAGACCGGTGTGATTATCGTACGTCTCAAGGTGGTGGAAGAGCGGCAGATCTATGTGCAGCTTTGCCCGTCTCCCGAACTCTGCCCTCCCGGCAACCTTCTGGAAGACCCGGGCTTTGAGCAGTGGGCGGGCAACGTGCCCATCTTCTGGGGTGCAACGCCCAACGTCGCTCCCACCACTGCCGCCCATAGCGGTAGTTTTGCAGCAGAACTGGGAGTTGCCAGCCCCACCAGTACAGCAGCCGTCTTCCAGGCCGTCCGCCGGGGCATAGCTCCTGCCAGGGCTTACAAGCTGACCTTCTGGGCCAGGGAAAATGTTGCTACCGCTACTCCGGTAAGTGCTTTCAACCTGGTGGCGGAAGTGCGCTTCTTTGACCGCAACGGAGTGCAGATTGACGGTGCCATCCAGAGCATTGGCAGTGTGAACATTCCTGATAACAACTACCAGCAGTTCACACTGAGCGTACCTGTTTCACCTGCTGGTGCCCGTACCGCTCTGGTTCGTTTTACCTTTAACCCGGCCGCCGGAAACACCAACACTGTCAAGATTGATGATGTGAGCTTTGAATGCATCGGAGGCTTCCCGACTTCATAAACCCTGTTAAAAAGGGCTCTTAAAAATAAATAAACTTGAAGTTGAAGAATAACGGCCATTGTATTTTAACGAATAGAGCTGTTTTCCACAGCTTTTCTTTTTGTTCACAGGAGGGGGAAATAGTGTTCTTCAATACACCCAAACTGACACAGCAGTTGCAGGAGTTGATGGAAGAAGCCAGGCGGATCCTGATCACAAAGGAGTCACCCCGGGGGACATTGCGGCTGACAGTGAACGGCCTGCAACAGGTACTCGAAGTAAGTTTCGGGCCCGGTGCTCTGGCATTGGACCGGGGAGAACTGGCAGCGGTCGTCAGGGACACCTTTAACGAGGCACTCGCGGAAGCGCGCAGGCAGCTTAAGGAAGAAGTAATGAAAATGACGGGGATAAATTTGCCCCACCTGCCGGGACTCTTTTAAGGGGGAGGTTAAATGGGGGACGAGAAGGGTCAACATCAGGGTCTGGAGACAACGCTTTTCCAATTGCTGGAACAAAAAGGGTATTCAACGGACCCTCTCATTTTACTCAGCCTGGTGAACCTGATGGGGCTGATCAATCTTATGGAACACCGCCTCGGGGTCCAGCGGCAGGAGGCGAAAGGGGAGGCTGGTGGAAAGGGTGCTGGTGGACCTTCACGGCCCGGAAACCGGGAAACCCCTCCTCAGCTGGCCGGTTTCCTGGGCAGCCTGCTGGGTCCACTGAACCCACCCCGCGCCCCAGCACCGTCTTCTGCGGAAGGGAGTGTTCCGGCTTCAAATGAAGGGACTGCCACTTCTCCCGCGGGGAAAGGTGGCAAAGACTAAAAAAATAAAAATAGGGGTTCCTCGTGGGGAACCCCCGGGTATTTTCAGGGGTTTTGTTTTCCCGGCATTTTGGTGTCCGGGAACTGCACCTCGTCCGGGGGTGCCGGTTCCTGGCCTGCCGGGATGTCAGCGGGTAAAAGTGTGGCAGAGAGGCTGGCTCCACTCACCCCTCCGGTCAGTTGCATCATGCTCGCATGCCACGCTTCCAGCCCCGCACGCGTGGTCTTGAGGACATTCCGGGTGGCTTCCATAAAAGAGGCCAGCTGGCTTAAACGTTCTTCTATGTCTGACCTGGTGGATAATATGAGCAGTAACGGGATTAAAAGTGCATGAAACCGCTCATTGTAAAATTCCGACATTAAAAACCCCCCTTCCCCCTGTTTCTATATTTTATGTTTGCAGCTCCAGAATCTGACACCATTTCCTGAAAGTTATTGTGCACCTGTTTGACCTGAAGCACCTGCGAGGCCTGCATGGAAGGTTTCCATTCCGCTGCGGAATATCTGTACCGATTGCCGGGTGGCCTGGAGCAGCGAGCTCAGGTGGGCTAATTGTTGTTCCACGTTTGGTCTGGTGGAAAGCAGCAGCAGGATTAGAATTAGAAACAGGGTGAAAGGGCTGTTGGGCTGTAGCGTCTGGCCAGCCACGTTTTAATTCCCCCTCTCGTAATGTTTTTCTAAAGTTATTCTACGTCACAAAAGTCCATCCGGTGACAGCAACTTGGAGCAGGGGGGTGAATATCCTGGAGGGAGGGATTTTATAAATGGCCGATGAAAAGGCAAAAGGGCAGAATCTGGAACACATACTCTTTTCTTTGCTGGACTATCAGTCGAAACAGGGAGCAACCAGTGACGACACCATGTTGATGCTCGGGCTTTTGAACCTCCTGGGGATCGTAAGTTTGATGAATAAGCAGGCAGGTTGTGCGGTTGTTCCACAGCCGGCTACGGCGGCTACCGGTTCCATGCTGAACACCCTCCTGCAGATGATGGGGGGAGTTCCACCGGGTGGTGTGCTGCCCGGTCAACCGGCTCCTCCGGAGCAAAATGCCCCTCCTTTACCGCTAAACCCGGCCCTGTTGATGTCGTTGATGAACCAGCAGCCGGGACAGGGGCCCGACCCGGCCATGTTGCTAAACCTTTTGAGCAGCATCATGGGTGGTCAGGGAGCGCCACCCCGGAGGCCGCCGGCAGTGTCGTCGCCCGCGGCTGAAAGGAAAACGGGTTCCACCCCTGCTGCAGGAGGTGAAGTTAAAGGGCAGGCAATGAAATGGGGGTCGCAACTGGAAAAAGAAAAACGGGCCTGAACCTGTAAGGCGGCCGGCTTCGTTACCGGCCGCACATAATTTTTGTCCCGGGGAAGAAAATTAACCATAAAGCATTAAGTTGGGGGGTGACCGGTTGAGCGTCAGGTTACTGGCCCTGGCGGTCGCCGCTCTCTCCGGGGTTACCATGGCCGTTCAGGGGTCATTAAATGCGGCCCTGGGCAAAATAATCGGACTGCTGGAAACCACCTTTGTGGTTCACCTGGTGGGTTTGGCCCTGGTAGCAGTGCTTTTGTTCGGCTTTCGCCTCGGGGATGGCCGGCTGGCCGAATTTAGCCGGGCGCCCTGGTATTATTACCTGGGCGGTCTGCTGGGGGTTTTAATCATCTACTGTGTGGTGCGCAGTATTCCCAGGGTCGGAGTAGCACCGGCCACCACGGCCATTATTCTCGGACAGGTGCTGACTGCCAGCTTGATTGATCACCTGGGTCTGTTTGGTATGGAAAGGCTCCCCTTTACATGGTGCCGTCTGCTGGGCACGCTGCTTATGGCAGGTGGAGCCTGGCTATTGCTAAAAAAATAGGTTCAGCAAGATGACCAGGACAGTCCCCACGCAAAGGCCCAGGGAAGCTGCCGGGCGGTCCAGGCGCAGGCATTCGGGCAGCAGCTTTTCTTTGACGATGTAGGCCATGGCTCCCGCAGCCAGGGCCAGGAGGGAAGATAAAAAGGCCGGGGAGGTCCGGGTCAGCAGAAGGCCCAACCAGCAGCCCAGGGGAGTAACCAGGCTGACCAGCCCGTTTATAAACAATATGACCGGGGGGGAGAGGCCTCCGGCCGCCAGGGGGGCCGCAGTGGCCATTCCTTCCGGGATGTTGTGCAGGGCTATAGCCAGGGCCAGAAGGGGGCCCAGGTGGCCGGGTTCTACAAATCCGGCGGCAATGGCCAGTCCTTCCGGCAGGTCGTGAAGGGCGATACCGGCAGCTATAAGGTACCCCATTTTCAGGTAAATATAATCAAGCTCACCTGCAGTGCTTTCACTGTTTAGAAACAGGTCCAGGGCAACCATCAGAAGGACGCCGGCCATAAATCCCAGGAGCCCCTGGGTTGCGCTGCCGTAGCGCATGGCTGCCGGAATTAAATCCAGGAGTACCACGGCCAGCATCACTCCTGCTGCCAGGCCGGAAAAAAGAGAAAAGGACCGCCGCCCCAGGCGGCCCCAGATGAGCACCAGCATGGCCCCCAGACAGGTGCTCAGGCCGGCGAAAAGGGCCATCAGCATTACCGGGATCAAAATATTCACCTGCCAGGTCGAGTTGGGGGACAACTTGAGTCATAAACTGTTGACTGTTGATGATGTTAAATTATATTAAACCTGGCAGTATTTTATACCAGAGGTAATGCGTGGTTCTACCGGCCCGGGATGACGATCACCTGCCCCGGATAAATTTCATCAGGGTTGGCCAGGCCGTTCAATTCAATGAGGCTGGAAAGGGGTATGCCGAACCGGCGGGCAATTTGCCACAGGGTATCTCCAGGCTGCACCACGTACCCGTCTTCCCCGGAGCCGGTACGGGCGGCGTTTGCTCCTGTTACAATGCGTACCGGGGTGCCAAGCGGCACGTGGGGAAAGAGTTCTTCGATGTGGTGGTTGTACATGCGGATGCACCCGTTGGAGACGGCCTTGCCGATGGAGTCGGGATTGTTTGTACCGTGGATACCATAATTCCCCCCGGGTATGTCCAATCCCATCCAGCGGGTACC
>NZ_JBNATZ010000033.1:0-16120 GCF_049701015.1 Desulfofundulus sp. | reverse complement strand
CTCCAAGCTTTAAAATCAGGAGTTGGGTACACTTGGCGATCAAGGTTGTGATTGCGGACGACCACCCTCTCATCAGGGAGGGTTTGCGCAGGATTCTCTCCCTGGCGCCGGACGTGGTTATCGCCGGGGAAGCGGAAGACGGGGAGCGGGCCGTGGAGCTGGCACGCCGGACTGGGGCGGATATTGTGCTCCTGGACGTTAATATGCCCGGTATGAACGGCATTACCGCCTGCAAGTTGATTAAAGCGGAAATGCCCGGTACCAGAGTTATCGCTTTAACCATCCACGACCAGGAAGAATATGTGTTTGAGCTGATCCGGGCCGGGGTTTCGGCCTATCTTTTAAAGGACGTGAGTCCGGATAAATTGCTGGAAACCATCCGGGGTGTAACCCGCGGGGAATCCTTTATTTCGCCCCGGCTGGCGGCGAAGGTTTTTCAGGAGTTCAACCGCCAGTCGGGGAGGGCGGAAAACGCTCTGACCGGCCGGGAGCTGGAAGTGCTCCAGTTGCTTGTCCGTGGGGAAAGCAACAAAAGCATCGCCCAAAAACTTTTCATCAGTGAAAAGACGGTCAAAAATCACCTGACGAATATCTTTAAAAAATTGAACGTCAATGATCGAACGCAGGCGGTGCTGTACGCCATCAAAAACAAGCTGGTGCAGGTATGAAAGGGCCTTTTGAGGCCCTTTTTTCCATTTGGGTTCCGGGACTCCGGTCCCATGGAAAATGAGACCATAAGCACCGCTGAAAATAAGACTCCTGTGCGATGTGTAAAAAGTCGTCCTGTGCTAGGATTAGAAAAAAAAGACAAAGGATGGTGTTTTTTATGCGGGATTTACTGGCCCTTCTGGTGAAGGAGGAGAGCGGGCAGGGGATGGCCGAGTACGGTTTGATCCTGGCGCTGGTAGCTATTGCGGTGATCGGAACTTTAACCGCACTAGCGGGAGGGATAAATGGAATTTTTACAAAAGTTACCGACGCCTTAAATAAGTAAATCTACTTGGTCTACTTGGAGGTCACTGATGGCTGCTTCCGATGTCCTGGTGATTTTGCTTTCCGCCATCTCCCTGTACACGGATCTCCGCTGGAAAAAAATATACAACAAAGTGTTGTTCCCCTTTGCCCTCGCCGGCATTATTATGCAATCATATTTTCACGGTTTAAAAGGTTTGGCGGAGGGGGTGGCCGGTTTCGCGACCGGCCTGTTGCTTCTCTTCATCCCGTTCGTCATGCGCCAGATGGGGGCGGGGGATGTGAAGCTGCTGGCCACGATCGGTTTGCTCAAGGGGCCGCAGTTCACCATGTTGGTTTTTTGCGGTGCGGCGCTGGCCGGAGGCTTGATGTCCGGTGTCTTGCTGTGCAGGCGGGGGCGGTTGTTTTCCTCCCTGTATGCGTTCGCGTACGTTACCCTTGCCCGGCTGACCCGGGTACCCATCCCGTATGCCTTTACACCTCTGGAGCGGGCTGCACCTGGTGAATCCATTCCCTTTGGAGTGGCTGTTTTTGCAGGCTTAATCACGGCCTACCTGTTTTCCGGTCTTCAGAGGTGAACTGCAGGATGTGGAAAGCGATTATCCGTTCACAAAAAGGCCAGGCTATGGTGGAGCTGGCCCTGTTGCTTCCGCTGTTGTTGTTGATTTCAGGGGGGATATTCGAGTTCGGGCGTATTTTCCATGCTTACCTGGTGGTCACAAGCGCCAGCCGTGAGGGTGCCCGGGTGGCCGTGGTGGGAGGGACTTACGATGATGTGCGGGACAGGGTGATCGCTTCCGCCCCGTCGCTGGATGCCGGTTCTCTGAACGTTCTGCTGGAGCCCGAAAATTACGGCCGTGGGGACATGATCACTGTGACGGTGACTTACTCCGTAGACCTGGTCGTCCCCTTGATCAGTGCTCTGCTGCCGGATCCGTTCACCATTAAAGCCGCTACCACGATGCGTGTGGAGTGAAAGGAGCGTACCCATGCTCAGAAAACTTCTCTCCCTCCTGGCGGAAAATGAAAAAGGTAGCGCTGTCGTTCTGGTTTCCCTCATGATGCTGTGCCTGCTCGGCTTTGCCGCCCTGGTTACCGATTTCGGACTGTACTGCTTGAGCAGGCAGCAGCTTGTGAACGCCGTGGATGCTGCAGCTCTTGCGGGTGCCGGGGAACTATCTCCTGGCGGGAGCGGTGACGAAACGGCCGCCAGAAGTTGTGCCGAGCAGTACGCACTGAAGAACGTGGCTGATCTCACGGGGCTGGCGGTTTCCGTTTTCACCACCCCGTCAGGTCTCAAGGTTGTTCAGGTAAATGCCGTGAAAAAAGTGGACTTCATCCTGGCCCGGCTGCTGGGGTACACATCCGGAGAGGTGCAGGCCGCTGCTTCCGCTGCGGTGGCGGGCATTACCTCCTGCAGGGGAGTTGCCCCCCTGCTGATCGCCAGGCAGGACTTCAAATTCGGGGAAAGGTACACTTTGAAATACGGAGACCCCGCTTCCCCCGGGAATTTTGGGGCCCTGTCCCTGGGCGGCACCGGGGCGGACATATACCGGCACAACTTGATCTACGGCTACAGCGGGAGAGTTTCAGTTGGCGACATGGTTACGACCGAACCGGGCAACATGAGTGGTCCCACTCAGGCTATCGACGAACGGCTGGCCCGCTGTACGGACAACTGTACGGTGGATCATTATGAGCCGGGTTGTCCGAAAATCCTGATCATTCCCGTTTACGATCCCCACCAGGTACTCAAAGGGAGAAGCCAGGTGAGAATAGAAGGGTTTGCCGCTTTTCTGGTAGACCGGGTTGATTGTGCAAAAGACGAGATACAGGGGTATTTTATCAGCACCACGGTGGAAGGAGATGCGGATTTTTCCAGGCCTCCCGATACCGGCGTTTATGCGGTGAGATTGCTGCAGTAAAGGAGGGGGTTTTTCGTTTGCTGCGCGGGAAAGTAAACCTGTTCCTCATCCTGGCCGTGATTTCTGGTCTTGTGGCGGCGTATGGAGTTTATACCTACCTGGGACACTTAAAGGCAACCTACCGGAGTACCGGTGATTTTCGGACGGTGGTGGTGGCCCGGGCAAAAATTCCGCCTCAGACAAAAATTACGGAAGAGATGCTGGAGGTCAAGGAAATGCCGTCCGCTTACATCCATAAGGAAGCGCTGGCGGAACGCGGGGAAGCGGTCGGTAAGATTACCACCACCGTGATTTATCCCGGAGAGCAAATTTTAAAAACGAAAATAGCCGGCCTCAAAGATTCCTCGCAGGGCCTGGCCTTCCTGGTGAGTCCAGGTAAGAGGGCGGCCACCATTGCTGTCAATGATGTCTCGGGTATTGCCGGGCTGCTCCGTCCCGGGGATAAAGTCGACGTGACGGGTACGGTGGACGTACCTTCAGGAGGTAGCAGGCAAACTGTGACCTCCCTGCTCATTCAAAATGTAAATGTTCTGGCCGTGAACCAGTCAACGGACGCGAACCCGAACCCGGTGAAGGGCGGCCATAAGTCTCTCGAGACTCAAACGGTAACTCTGGAGGTGACTCCCCAGCAGGCGCAAATGTTGATCCTGGCGTCTGAAAGAGGGGCTGTCCGCCTGCTTTTGCGCTCACCTGGCGATGGTGCGGAAGTAGACATCCCGTCAGCCCGGCTGGATAATCTGGTGCGGTAATTTTCTTGAGCGGGAGGTGTGCAATTTGGAGACGATTAAAGTTTTGATTGCCGATGACATTGCCGGGACCAGGGAGGACATTAAAAGACTCCTTTACTTTGAGGAGGATATCCTGGTGGCCGGGGAAGCTGCCGACGGGGAGGAAGCTCTGCGTCTTACCGAAACCCTGCAGCCCGATGTGGTCTTGATGGACATCAACATGCCCGGGATGGACGGTATCCAGGCGACGGAAATGATCTCGATGCAGTTTCCGGAAGTTGCCGTGGTGATCATTTCCATCCAGGGGGAGCAGGAATACCTGCGCAAGGCCATGGCCGCAGGGGCGCGTGATTACCTGGTCAAACCTTTTAACAGTAGCGAACTGGCTGAAACAATACGCAGGGCAGGCACTTTTCACAAGAAAAGGCAGAATCGTTTCAGCACCGGGCGGGGTGCGGGTCTCACCCCCGAGCAGGTACGGGTTCCCGGCAAGGTGGTCACTTTTTTCAGTACCAAAGGCGGCATGGGGCGGACGACCCTGGCCTGCAACCTGGCGGTCGCCCTGGCCCGGGGCACGGGCCGAAAGGTGGTCCTGGTTGATCTGGATCTGGCGGGCGGTGACACGGCGGTCATACTGAACATGCCCACCAGAGGTACTATCGCCGAAGTAGTTCAGGAACCTGATTACGCAGAACTCTCTCTTCTGGAGAGCTACCTGGCCCCTCACTTTTCGGGGGTCGGCGTTTTACTGTCCCCGGCCGACCCGGAACAGGCGGAAAACGTTACGGGGGGACAGGTGACGGAAATTTTGCAAACACTAAAGAAAAATTATGATTATGTGGTGGTTGATACTCCGGCCTTCTTGAATGATGTGACTCTTAGTGCCCTGGAAGCTGCCGACCGGGTCATCGTCCTTGCTACCCAGGACCTGCCGGCGTTAAGGCATGCCCGTCTAAACATAGATATTCTCGAGCGCTTGAACTTTCAGGCCAAAACCAGGCTGGTTCTGAATAAGGCGCGTCCGGACATGCTCCGGCCGGACGAACTTGAAAAAAACTTGAACTTTTCTCTCTGGCACACCGTACCATCCGAGGAGAAGATCGTCTTATCCTCCATCAACCGGGGTATGCCCTTTGTCCTCGGCGAAGCGGGCAGTGCAATCAGTCAGAGCATATCTGAGCTGGCCGGATTGCTGCTGCAGTGGGAAGAAGAAGCGGTTGCCAGAGGAAAGATTATTTCGGAGAACCAGACCGGAAGCCGTGAGCGGAAATCGCTGCTGGGCAAGTTCTTCAAAGCGTCCGCAAAACCCGTTTCGTTGAGATAGGAAAGAGGTGGCCGGTTTGTCTCTTTTCGCGAGGTTTGAGCAGAAAAACAGGAGAACTTTCGAGCAGGACGGGACTGTACGCGCCAGTAAAAGTGTTGAGCCTGCCAGGCAGGTTCCTCCCGTTCCCAAAAAAGATCCCTTCCAGGACCTGAAGATCGAACTCCACAAGAAAGTTATCGCTGAACTGGCAGATCTCCCTCAAGATGAGAAAGACCGGCGTGATTCGGTGGCCGAAAGGATTGGGGATCTGGTCGGCAGATTGATTGATGAATCCGGGCAGCACGTCTCCCGCTCCGATCGCCAGCGGATCATCAGTGAAATTATTGACGAAGCAATCGGTTTTGGCCCGATCACTTCTCTCTTGAACGATCCGGAAGTTACGGAAATAATGGTTAACGGCCCGCGCCGGGTTTACGTTGAGCGGGGGGGCAGGCTGGAGCTGACCGCCGTTACTTTCCGGGACGACCAGCACGTCATGCACGTGATTGAAAAGATCGTGGCACCTCTGGGGCGGAGGATAGACGAAAGTTCTCCCATGGTCGACGCCCGGCTGCCGGACGGTTCCCGGGTCAACGCCATAATTCCTCCCCTTGCCCTGAACGGACCTACCATCACGATCCGGAAATTTTTCAAGGATCCGCTCACGGTGCAGAATTTGCTTTCGTTCGGTACCCTTACGGAAGAAATGGCCCTTTTCCTTGAGGCCTGTGTGCGTGCGCGACTGAACATGATTGTCTCCGGAGGTACGGGCAGCGGAAAAACCAGCATGCTCAACATTCTTTCTTCGTTCATCCCGGCAGACGAGAGGATCATTACAATTGAAGATGCGGCGGAATTGCAGCTTCGCCAGGAACACGTCGTCACCCTGGAGAGCCGCCCTGCCAATATGGAGGGGCGGGGACAAGTAACCATCCGGGACCTGGTACGCAACGCTTTGCGGATGCGACCGGACCGCATCATCGTGGGCGAAGTCCGCAGCGGCGAAGCGCTGGATATGTTGCAGGCTATGAATACGGGTCATGATGGCTCTTTAACCACCGGACACGCCAACTCCCCACGTGATATGCTTTCCCGACTGGAAACCATGGTCCTGATGGCGGGGATGGAATTGCCCGTACGTGCCATCAGGGAACAAATTTCTTCGGCCCTGGATGTTATCGTGCATATGGCGCGCCTCAAGGACGGGTCGCGCAAAGTAACCCATATTACGGAAGTACAGGGGATGGAAGGAGATGTGATCGTCCTCCAGGATCTTTTTCTTTTCGAACAGACGGGTGTGGATGACAGCGGGAGAATACTCGGCCGTTTCCGCCCTACAGGGATCAGGCCAAAGTTTATAGACCGCCTGGAGGTACGAGGGATCCAGTTGCCGCCTGGTATTTTCTGGCCGCGCTGAAGGAGTGATCGGGATGGACTTGAAGGTGATTGCCCTGTTCACTTTTCTGGCAGTAGTACTGGTAGTGCCGGGGGTGCAGCAGTCCGTTTTCACCCGGAAGAAGTTTATCGCCAGCAGACTGCAGGAACTGGCCGGGCGGGGAGGTCCGGGCGGAAACAGCCGGGTGGAAGAAAAAAACCGGGAGCGGCGCCAGAACCTGTGGAAATCGCTGCTCGCCCACGCGGGCCGGCTGTCCCCGCAAGTTTTGAGTACTGCTGCCGGCAGGATGCTGGCTGAAGCTGATCTGCCCTTCAGAGGAGAAGAGTTTGTCGCCCTGACTGCTTTTTGCGCTGCCGGGGCGGGTGTTCTCGCGGTTGCGCTGGCCGGGCGCCTGGCACCGGCTGTGCTGGTGGCGCTGGCTGCCGGGTCCGTACCCGTCTGGCTGGTGAAGTCAATCGCCAAAAAGCGTGTGCTCCTTTTTAACGGCCAGATTGCCGATACCCTTTTGATCATGGCCAACTCTTTGCGTGCCGGTTTTAGCTTCATACAGGCCATTGAAGTGGTCCAGCGGGAGATGCCGCCGCCCATCGGGCGGGAGTTCGGACGCACATTCCGGGAACTAAGTCTGGGTACACCGGTAGAGGAAGCTCTGGCCGGCCTTGTCGAAAGAATAAAGAGCGAAGACCTGTCACTGGTGGTTACCGCTGTACTCATACAGCGTCAGGTGGGAGGGAATCTGGCGGAGATACTGGAAAAGATTGCCCGGACCATCCAGGAAAGGGTGCGTATTCAGGGGGAAATCCGTGCTTTGACCGCCCAGGGGCGCCTCTCCGGAACAATCATCAGCGTGTTGCCCGTATTCCTGGTTGTCGTCATGCTGCTCATCAATCCCGGATATATCGGTGTCCTTTTCACCCACCCGGTTGGGAGGCTGGTGCTCGGTGGAGTGGCACTCTCCGAGCTTTTGGGGTGGATATTGATCAAAAGGATAACCCGCATAAGCGTTTAATCCGAAGATAAGGAGCTGTACCGTGATGATCATTTCAACGGCCGCTGTTTTCCTGGCTTTTACGTTTTTTCTCCTCGGCTTTTACCAGGCCCTCCGGGGTGAACACTTGAAAATTTCCCGGAGGGTGGAGGAAGTATTGGGAAGTCCCGGACTATCTTTCCGGGAACAGGAGTTAAAGGCACCATTTAGGCAGAGAGTGGTTCGCCCGGTTTTTAGAAAAATGTTCAAACTGGCCTGTGTTTTGATTCCGGCTGAAAAAACTGCCGTTCTGGAGGAAAAACTGGTACGGGCCGGGCGGCCGGGCGGCTTGAGTGCCGGCGAGTATGCCGTTCTCAAGTACTTTGCCGCTGGAGCGGCCGGGGTCTTTTTATGTTTCCTTTCCGGGGTGGCCCGCCTGGAGCCGGTACAGACCTGCCTGTTATCCCTCCCGGGCATACTGTTGGGCTGGCACCTCCCCAACTTTTATCTTGAGGCCCGGATCCGGGAACGCGCCGAACTGATCAGAAGGGAACTTCCGGATGTGCTCGACCTGTTAACCGTGAGTGTGGAAGCGGGGCTGGGCTTTGACGGTGCTCTTTTGAAGGTGGGGGAGAAAAAGAAAAGCCTGCTGGCTGAAGAATTTGCGCAGATACTGCGGGAAATAAACATGGGCAAACCAAGGCGTGAAGCTCTCCGGGACGCGTCCCGGAGAATTGGTGTGGACGAGTTTTCCTCTTTTGTTGGTTCCCTTATCGTCGCCGACCGGCTTGGGATCAGCATGGCCGGCGTGCTGCGCGCCCAGTCGGCCCAAATGAGGGAGAAGAGGCGCCAGAGGGCCGAAGAGAGGGCGATGAAGGCGCCGGTGAAAATGCTTTTCCCCATGGTGTTTTTAATTTTCCCCGCTGTATTCCTGGTTCTCCTCGGGCCGGCGGTAATCAAAATCAGCGAAGTTTTTACCAGGTGAGGTCTGCGCCGATGCGTTTGGTTAATTTAACACGCAGCACATTGCTGGCTGACAAGGTGCGTGTGGCTGCCAATTTCTGGTCGCGTTTGAGGGGTCTTATGGGCAGGCGGGAGATGGACCCCGGTGAGGCCCTTGTTCTGGAAGGATGCCGGGCCATCCATACCTGCTTTATGCGCTTGAATATTGATGTGGCGTTCCTGGATGAAGGTGGGAGGGTCCTTAAAACGCTGATGAACCTGCCCCCCTGCAGGTTCACCATGCCGGTTCCCGGTGCGTGCCGGGTGGTTGAGCTTCCTGCCGGCGTGCTCCTGGCAACCGGTACCGTGACCGGGGACAGGCTTGTTTTTCTGGATGTTTTTAGCGCCGCCAGCGGGGAATGAATGGTTGCCGCCTGGCGCGAGGTTACTGGAGACGAACACTTTTCAGGATAGGGGTGATCCGCAATGAAAAACACGAAAAAAGTGAAAAAGACAGTGCGAAGAATTTCTATTGCCACCAGAATGAGTATCTACTTTGGCCTCCTGATTTCTTTTCTGGTTATCATGGTGGGTTGTTCTGCTTTCGTCCGCATCTATAAAATTATGGAGCTGCAGGTCAAGGAAAAGGGTGAAGCCGTTGCCTGTGCCGTCGCAGCCCTGACGGCCGAGCGGCTGCAGGCCGGTGACCCGCAGTTCTTGAACAGACTCTTATCTGAATTGAAGGCGAACGAAGATATCGGTGAAGCGGCTGTCGTCGATTCCAGCGGGAAAATCATTGCCCATACCAGTGCCCTTCTTATGGGCAGGACTCTCCCCGAAGGATCTCCTCCGGAAGCATTTTTCCAGAAAAGCTCTTCAGCGGGCCCGGTGGTGGGTGTCCCGGTAAAAACAGCGGGCGGCAATTTGCTTGGCTATTTTTATCTCCGGATGGATCAGGGACGCACCATAAAATACCTGCACGACCTTGTGCTGACCATGGTTCTTCTGTTGCTGGCAGCGGTGTATGCGGGTGTCATGCTGGCGCACATTATCAGCAAACATGTGTTGCGAAAGCCTATTGAAGATCTGTTGGAAGCTACCCGGCATATCGCCACCGGCAATTTCACATATCAAGTACCGGTACGCAAAGAGGACGAGCTTGGGAGCCTGGCCCGGGCCTTCAACACCATGACCGGTCACCTGACCAACCTGTTCCGCACGGTCCACCTGAGCACCATGGAAATGGCCCGGACCAGCCAATTGATTCTGGCCCGCACGGAAGACTATTGTTCCAGGGCTGGTGAAGATCAAAAGAGAAGGGAAGAACTGGCCGAAATAACAAGCGCGGCACGCCGGCTGGCACGGGTGGTCGATAGGCTGAACAATCTTTCTCTGCAATTTAAAATTCCAGCTTGAGGGATTAAACCCGTTCGGACCCGGTAGCGAGCTGCCTGTGAGGCCGCTAATTGGTGAGGCTTTGAAGTGGGGCGGGGATGCGGCCTCCCCGCCGTACAAAGTTATGTGACGAAAAGGGATGTACTGCCATGACGGGTGCTTCTCCCAAAAGGCCGCCGAAGACTACCCTGTCTCCCACTTGTTTACCCGGGGCCGGAATAATTCTGACGGCCGTGGTTTTATTGTTGATCACACCAATAGCCACCTCGTCGGCGATAATGGCGGCGATGGTTTCCGCGCTGGTATTTCCGGGGACGGCGATCATATCCAGGCCCACCGAACAAACGCAGGTCATGGCCTCAAGCTTGTCCAGGGTGAGAGCTCCTTCGTGTACCGCCCGGATCATGCCCGCGTCTTCGCTCACAGGGATAAAGGCCCCCGATAACCCGCCTACGTAGGAAGAGGCCATGGCCCCACCTTTTTTTACTGCATCGTTCAACAGGGCCAGAGCGGCGGTCGTGCCGTGCGTCCCGCAGCGTTCCAGGCCCATGGCTTCCAGGATCTCCGCGACGCTGTCCCCTACAGCCGGTGTGGGTGCCAGGGACAGGTCAACGATACCGAAGGGTACCCCCAGCCGTTCTGCTGCCAGCCGGCCAACCAGTTCTCCCATCCGGGTAATTTTGAAGGCCGTCTTTTTTACAGTTTCCGCCAGGGTACCGAAATCCGCATCACCTACCCGGGCGACAGCATTTTTAACCACGCCCGGCCCTGATACCCCTACATTAATGGTACATTCGGGCTCCCCGATCCCGTGAAAGGCGCCGGCCATGAAAGGGTTGTCCTCGGGGACGTTGCTGAAAACCACGAGTTTGGCACAACCCAGACCGCCCTGTTCCGCCGTTCGCACGGCGGTTTCTTTAACTACCCGGCCCATCAGGTAAACGGCGTCCATGTTGATGCCCGCCCTGGTAGTCGCCACGTTTACCGAAGCGCAGACCCTTTCGGTGCTGGCCAGGGCGGCGGGGATGGAAGTGATCAAGACGCGGTCTCCACCGGTAAAGCCTTTGTGTACCAGGGCGGAAAAGCCGCCGATAAAGTTGACCCCCACCGCGGCTGCGGCGGCATCCAGTGTGAGGGCGTACTCCAGGTAATCTTCCTGGCGGCTGCATTCGGCGACCAGGGAAATGGGAGTGACGGAAATTCGTTTGTGTACGATGGGAATGCCGTATTCGCGGCTGATTTCTTCTCCGACTGCTACAAGCCTGTTGGCCAGGCGGGTGATTTTATCGTAAATTTTCCGGCAGGCCGCTTTATGGTCCGGGTCTGCGCAGTCCCGCAGGCTGATGCCCATGGTAATGGTGCGGATGTCCAGATTCTCCTCCTGGACCATCTTGATGGTTTCCATGATTTCTGCCAGGGTAAGCATCTGTTCGTTTCTCCTTTATCAAAAGCGTTTGTGCAGGGACGGTGCGCTGATTCTGAGTTTCAGGCTAGATTCTGTGCATAAAGCGGAAGGCATCCTCGTGCTGGGCGTCAATGCGTACTCCCAGTTCGGCCCCTTTTGCCGCCAGGCGTTCTTTGAGCGTGCTCAGGTCGATAGTGCTCTTTTCCATGTCGGCAATCATGATCATGGCCAGAAATTCCTGCAATATGGTCTGGCTGATGTCCAGGATATTAATGTTGTTTTCAGCCAGCACCCGGGCCACGCCGGCGATTATGCCCACGCGGTCGGGTCCCAGGACGGTGACGATAATCCTGTTTTTCTTCGACTCCTGTATAGACATCTGGTACTTCTTCCTTTCTGAAATCTAAAACATACAAAACAATTCGTTTTTAAAAATAAAATTCCTGCCGGTTGATAAGCTCCCGCCCATTTGAATATGCTTCCGTTTGCTTCAGATAAAAATTTATACTTGTTTGATTGTTGACAGATCCGGATCTTTGGTCAACTGTACAATCCACTGGATAGATCGGGAAGGAGGCGGTTGAAGCTATTGACACATGACCGTGTGCGAATGTAAAATGATACAAACAGGAAAAACGTTCCCGCAGGACCGGGCAACGGTGCCTGGTCGGTGGATCGGGGAAAGATCCCAAAAAAACCTGCTGAAACAGGAAGGGGAAAGGGGGATCTTTTTCTTTTTGGTATGGTTATTTGGTTTTTATTTGTTTAAAAATATAGACAAAAAATTTTTTGTATTGCCGATCTTTTGAAAAGGATCTTGGTCTCCGGTGTCGAAATACAATATCTAGGGAATATTCAGATAAATGAAGGGGGTGAAATGCGTCACGGGACTTACATAAATAAGTGGAGAGGTAGCGAGCAGAATTGTGGAAAGTAACAGACAAAGGAGGAGGCAAGTTGAAGAAGTATAAAGGAATCCTGGTATTGTTAAGCGTGTTGCTCATGATTGCCCTGGTAGCCGGTTGTGGCGGTCAAACCGGTACAGGTGGAGGGGACAATAAAGGCGGTGCGTCGGGGGACACCATCAAGATTGGTTTCATGGGCGCATTAACCGGGAACGAGGCCAGTTACGGTATAGAAACTTTAAAAGGTATGAAAATGGCCGCCGAGGACTTGAATAAAGAAGGCGGTGTGCTGGGTAAAAAGATTGAAATCGTGGAGTCGGACCACGGCAGCAAACAAACTGAGGCTGCTTCCGTGGTTCAGAAGATGATCAGTAAGGACCGGGTGGTGGCCATCGTAGGCGACCCCACTACCGGCAAGACGAAGCTGGCTGCACCCATCTGCCAGCAAAATAAAGTGGTTCTCCTTTCTGCCGGCGCAGTTGGTCCGGGTGTGGTGGAGCTGGGCGATTATATTTTCCGGGATACCCTTCTGGATGCCGTAGCTGCTCCGGCGGTAACCGATTATCTGGTCAACAAGCTGGGGTGGAAGAAAGTGGCCATTGTTACTTCCACCAACAACGACTACAGCGTGGGCCTGACCAAGATTTTTGAAGGGGCGCTGGCCAGGCATAACGCCCAGATAGTCGACAGAGAGAGCATCCAGGACGGGGACCAGGATTTCAGCGCCCAGGTGACCCGGATCAAACAGGCCGGGCCCGACGGGATTATCTTTACCGGCTATTACACCGAGGGCGGTCTGTTTATGAAAGAAGTTCGCAAGCAGGGCCTGAACCTGAAGATGGCCGGTGGAGACGGTCTGCTTTCCCCCGTGCTCTGGAAGTTGGGCGGCGATGCGGTTGAGGGTAGCATGGTGTACACCGGTTTTGCCGCCGACCCTGCCCATGCTGCTCCCCAAACCAAGGAGTTTATCAAGAAATACCAGGCGGCCAATGACAACAAGCTGCCGGATATGTTCTCCGCTCAGGGCTACGATGCAGTGATGTTGCTGGCCAAGGCCATGAAGGAAGCCAACAGCACCGATCCTTCCAAATTCAAGGATGCTCTGGCCAAAACCAGGAATTATCCAGGTGTTTCCGGCACATTGACCTTCCTGCCCAACCGGGAACCCGTCAAGAGCCCGGTGTACTTGCTGGAAGTGAAGAACCAGCAGTTCAGCATCAAGGCAGCCCTGCCCACCGAGGCGCCGAAAGCCTGATCTGATCCTTAAATTTTGAGTTTCGGGTGGAACCGGGTTTACCCTTGCCCGGTTTCCACCGGAAACTCATTTCTTGGAGGGAGCCATGTTACTGCAACAGGTTATTAACGGACTCACCCTGGGAGCCACCTACGCCTTAATAGCCCTGGGTTACACCATGGTTTACGGCATCATCCAGTTGATTAACTTTGCTCACGGCGATATTTACATGATCGGGGCCTTTATAGGAGTTGCTGCGGTAACGATCTTCAGCCACAATTTTTTCCTTACCCTGGTTACCGCCATGCTTGCCTGTGTGGTCCTGGGGGTGACTATCGAGCGGGTGGCCTACCGTCCTTTACGCCGTGCGCCCCGCCTGAATCTCCTCATTACCACCATTGGCGTGTCCATCTTTCTGGAAACCTTTATGACCATTCTCAAAGGCCCGCAGCCCACCGGTTTCCCCCCCGTTCTAAAAAACTTCACCCTGCGGGTGGGTTCTCTGGAGTTTTCAAGCATACAGCTGGTTATTTTGCTGGTTTCCGTAGTCCTGATGGTGGGGTTGCAGTTTATTGTCAAATACACTAAAATCGGCAAGGCCATGCGGGCAGCTTCCGAAGACTACGATACAGCCAGCTTGATGGGCATCAACATCAACCGGGTAATTTCCTTCACCTTTGCCATCGGCTCCGCTCTGGCTGCAGCAGGTGGGGTGCTGGTGGGTATTTATTTTAACTCCGTGTCCCCCTATATGGGTGTGACTGCTGGTTTGAAAGCCTTTGTGGCGGCAGTGCTGGGTGGTATCGGCAATATTCCCGGTGCCATGCTTGGCGGTCTGCTCCTGGGGCTGGCCGAGGTTTTCGGTGTAGCCGCAGGTTTTTCGACCTATAAAGATGCCATCGCCTTTACACTGCTGATCATCATTTTGCTGGTCAGGCCTACCGGTCTCCTGGGACGGCCCATCCAGAGGAAGGTGTAGAAACTATGTCACAGTGGTTGAGCAGCGTAATCGACCCTTATTACCAGCAGGTGCTCATGCTGGTCGGCATCTACATTATTGCAGCACTTGGTTTGAACCTGATCACCGGTTTATGTGGCCAGCTTACCTTCGGGCATGCTGCTTTCTTGAGTATTGGCGCCTATACGGCGGCCATCTTGACCAGGGATTACCATCTGCCTTTTCTGGCGAGCCTTGTCCTGGGCGGATTGATGGCCGCTCTGTTTGGCATCTTGCTGGGTATTCCAGTGCTCAAGCTGACCGGTGACTACCTGGGAATCGCCACCCTGGGTTTTGGGGAGATTGTGCGGGTAGCTTTCACAAATATGAAAATAACCGGGGGGGCCATCGGGCTGGCGGCCATTCCCCGTGCATCCAATCTCATAAATGTAACCGTTTTTGTCATACTGGCCGTGATCGTCGTGGTCTTACTGGAAAATTCCCGTTTTGGCCGTGCTTTGAAGGCCATACGGGAGGACGAGATTGCTGCCGAAGCCATGGGGATTAACACCATGTGGTACAAGATACAGGCTTTCGGCATCGGTTGCTTCCTGGCCGGAATCAGCGGGGGCTTTTATGCCCATTTGCTCCAGTACTTGAATCCAAACGACTTTGGCTTTCTAAAATCCTTTGAGATTTTGAACTTTGTAGTGCTGGGTGGTATGGGAAGCATCCCCGGTACCATTGTCGGTACGACCGTGCTCACCCTGGCTCCCGAATTCCTGCGCTTCGTCCAGGAATACCGGATGATGATTTACGGCTTGCTTCTGGTATTAATGATGATCTTCCGCCCCAACGGTCTGCTGGGTGGCGTTAATTTCCGCCGCCTGCTGCGGCGCAGAAAACAGAAGGCGGCGGTACTGAGCAGTTAAAAAAACGGCGGACTCTTGTCCGGCCTGACTGGCGGGAGGATGTATGGCAGCAATCCTGGAGTTACGAAATCTAAGCATCCAGTTTGGCGGCCTCTGTGCCGTGGATGATGTGGACATGTCCATAGAGGAAGGGGAAATTCGGGCTCTGATAGGCCCCAACGGGGCGGGGAAAAGCACCATCTTCAACCTGGTTACTGGAATCTACCGTCCCACGGCGGGTGACATTGTTTTTTGCGGCGAAAAAATAAGCGGGTTGCCACCACACGAGATAACCGCCCGGGGCATCGCCCGCACTTTTCAAAACATCCGTCTTTTTGGTAATCTGACAGTGCTGGAAAATGTGCAGATCGGCCGGCATTGCCGGGGCAGGTCGGGCTTTTGGGGTGCCCTTTTGCCTCTTGGCCGCGTGCGGGCGGAAGAATTGAGTATCACTGCCAGGGCACGGGAGTTGCTTGAATTCATGGGTTTGGGTGCTAAGGAGGAGGAACTGGCCAGGAATCTTTCCTACGGCGAACAAAGGCGGCTGGAAATCGCCCGGGCCCTGGCCACCGATCCCAAAATAATTCTGCTGGATGAACCGGCAGCAGGGATGAACCCGCAGGAAAAACAGGATCTTTCCGGGATGGTCCGCCGTATCCGGGACATGGGTGTTACCATTTTCCTGGTGGAACACGATATGAAGTTTGTCATGAGCCTGGCCGACCGGGTCGCGGTGCTGGATTACGGCAAAAAGATAGCTGACGGGACTCCTGCCGAAGTACAGCAGGATCCCGCGGTAATTGAGGCCTACCTGGGGAAGGATGTGTGAAGGTTGCTGGAGGTTAAAGAGGTCAGTGTTGCCTACGGGGTCATTGAAGCCTTGAAAGGCATATCTTTTTCGGTAAATAAAGGTGAGATTGTAGCCCTGATTGGCGCCAACGGGGCAGGTAAGACGACCACCCTGCGTACCATCTCCGGACTTTTGCGGGCCCGGAAAGGACAGATATTTTATAAAGGCCGGGATATTACCAAATTGCCTCCCTACAAAATTGTGGAGCTGGGTTTGACCCAGGTGCCCGAGGGCAGGCGGGTGTTCAGCC